>DASRHL010000117.1:0-2071 GCA_035650535.1 Acidimicrobiia bacterium | reverse complement strand
CCTCGCGTGGTACGAGGCGTTCGCGGCGGTCCGGTTCGGCATCATCATCGCCCGCATGGGTCTGCGCAGCATCGCCTACGGTCTGCAGGAGGCGCCGGCCCGGGCCGACGACCTGATCATGTTCCTGCCGCTGTTCGAGCGGCTCCTCGGAGAGATCGACGTCTAGATGCGCGCTGCGATCCTGACCGACGACCACACCTTCGACGTCGTCGAGGTCGCCGACCCGACGCCCGACGCGGGCCAGCTCGTGCTGCGAGTGCGGGCCTGTGGCATCTGCGGGTCCGACCTGAAGGCCTACACCGTGTTCCCCGCCGGCACGGTGCTCGGTCACGAGTTCTGCGGCGAGGTCGTCGCCGTCGGGCCGGGAACCGATGGCGCGTGGCGCGACGGCCAGCTCGTCGCCGGCATGCCGCTCGGCACCTGCGGGACGTGCCGCTGGTGCCTCGCGGGCGAGCCCGCCCACTGCGAGCGCGTCGACATGCAGGGCGTCGGCGGCTCGCCCGGCGCCTTCGCCGAGCTCGTGCGGATCGACGCCGCGTCCGCGATCCCGCTCGCCGCCGGCATCGACGAGCTCGGTGCGCTCACCGAACCGCTGGCCGTCGGCCTCCACGCCGTCGCCACCGCCGACCTCCGGCCCGGCGACCGCGTGCTCGTCATCGGCGGCGGCAACGTCGGCGCCGCGGTGACGGTGTGGGCCCGGCGGCTCGGCGTCGAAGACGTGACCGTCAGCGATCCGGCACCGACCCGGCGCGCCGCAGCGGCGACCTTCGGCGCCACCGGTGTGCACGACCCGGGCGAGGGTCCGCCCCCTCCCGGCTTCGACGTCGTCTTCGAGTGCGTCGGCGCCGCCGGGATGGTCCAGGCCGCGATCGACGCCGCCGGAGTGCACGGCCGGGTCGTCATCGCGGGCGTGTGCGCCAAACCCGACCAGATCATGCCGGTCGCCGCGCTCGTCAAGGAGGTCGACCTCCGCTTCGCGGTCTACTACCGGCGCGACGAGTTCGTAGCCGCCGCCGCGCTCCTTGCCAGTGGAGAGATCGACGCGCGCGCGTTCGTCAGCGGCCATGTCGCGCTCGACGGGGTGCAGGGCGCGTTCGGCACGCTGCTCTCGACCACGACGGAGCGGAAGATCCTCGTGACGCCGAATGGCTGACCGCTTCGCCGGTCGCACCGCGCTCGTCACGGGCGGCAGTACCGGCATCGGCGCCGCGATCGTCGAGCGGCTCGTGCGCGAAGGTGCAGCGGTCGTCGCGTGCGCGCGCCACGAGCCGGCGTCGCCCTTCAGTGGCCCGGTCACCTTCGTCACCGCCGACGTGACCCGCGAGGACGACATGGCCCGTGTGGTCGCGCAGACGATCGGCCGTCACGGCCGTCTCGACGTCGTCGTCGCCAACGCCGGTACCGGCGGCGCCGCGCCGTGGCCCGACGAGACCACCGAGCAGTGGCAGGCGATCGTCGATCTCAACCTCAACGGGACGATGTTCACGTGCCGCGCCGCGTGGCCCCAGCTCGTCGAGTCGTCGGGGTCGGTCGTGATCGTGTCGTCGCTCTCGGCGATCATGGGCGTCGGCCGCAACGAGCTCGACCAGATGGGCGGCTTCCAGCCCTCCGCGTCGTACCAGGCGTCGAAGGCGGGCATCGAGGGCCTCACCAAGCACCTGGCCGGTCGCGGCGGCGAGCACGGCGTCCGCGTCAACGCCGTGCGGCCCGGGCGGATCCTCACGAAGGAGTGGGCGGCGATGCTCGGCGAGGACGGCCTCTTCTGGTCGCACTACCGGCGCATCCAGCTCCTGAAGCGGCACGGCCGGGCCGAGGACATCGCCGCCGCGGTCGCGTTCCTCGCGTCCGACGAGGCGTCGTTCGTCACCGGCGCGATCCTCGACGTCGACGGCGGCGCGGTCGCGAAGCTGTGAGCGGCTAGCTGTACTCGGCCAGGACGTTGGTGACGGTCCGCTGATGTGAATCGAAGACCTCCGAAGCTGTGGGGATTGCTGTCACCACACTCCGGAGGTCTTCGTGGGTCACCGTAACGCTCGTTTGACTGTGCATGGTCGCCGTCTGCTGGTCCGTC
>DASRHL010000116.1:0-2287 GCA_035650535.1 Acidimicrobiia bacterium | reverse complement strand
GACATGATGAACGACCACTTGTGCTCGCGGAAGTGCGGCACGTACAACGCGCCGCACATCCCGACCACGAGTGATCCGAGCACCGCGCCGCTCGTCCCGAAGACGACGACCGCGGCCATGCCGAGCATCAGGCTCGCGCTCACCGCGACGTTGTTCGCGAGCAGGACGCACCGGTTCTCGGCGATCGCGAAGAGCGCGCCGAGCAACACCATCGGCACGGGGTCGGGCGTCGGCGTCGTGAACGTGAGGACGACACCGATCGCGAGCGCGACGAAGCCCAGGCCGAAGCAATACGCGTTGAACGCGTGCCGTGTCTTGGGGCTGGTTTCCACGGTGTTGTGAGCCCGGACGGATCGGGCAGAGCCCCGGCAACCGGTGCCTCATGTCACTTGTGCGTAAACCCAGCGCCGCCGGCCAGAACCAGCGCGGCGATGCTCGAGGCGATGATCGCGATACGGGCAACCACCTTCTTCACGAGAATTCCCCCTTGTCGAGGTACTCTCGCCGGCTCCGCTCGAGGCCGTTGAGGTGACGCTTCGCTTCAGGCGCTCAGCCCATTGCTCCTGCCGAGGCCCTGCCCGATCCGTCCGTTCCTGCCCTAACCTCACCTCCCGCCTTCGGGTTCCCCGAAACCCGCGTGTGGACCGCCTACGCCCCATCCGCCCACACGGACCACAACAGTGTCCCTGGTGGAGACGAAGAGTGCAAGCGAAACCACTCTGTGTGGTAGAAATATCGCGCGCTGTGTGTTCCCCGCACAGGGGCCTTCGGCCCTCCTACATTGGGGCGTCCGCACCGGCGTCCCCGGCCCGGCACCCGGATGGCCGGTCGGGGGGCGGTGGGCGGTCATCGGATCAGCGTTCGGGGGGAAACGGTCGGAGCGCCCGTCAGGGCGGGGCAGGCTGCGGGTCGCAGCGGGGAGCAGCCAGATGGAGGATTCGCCAGGCGGCGGCGTCGACCTCGCCGAGGTCGAGGCCGAACTGTGCCGTTTGCCCGATGTGGCGGCCGTGCGCATCGTCGCCGACGCCGTCGGACGCCCGGTCGAGGTCCACGTGCTGGCCCACACCGGGAAGCAACCGAAGCAGGTGGTGCGGGACGTCCAGTCGGTGGCGCTGGCTTCGTTCGGCATCGAGCTCGACCGGCGCATCGTGTCGGTCGTCCAGCTCGGCCCGAACGGCGCCGCCCAGCCCACCGGCGGGGCCGAGAACGGCACCCGGGCCCGGATCACCGCGACCCAGTCGCAGAGCTCGGGGCTGCGCACGACGGTGCAGGTGTCGCTCGCGCATCGGGGCGACGAGGCCGTCGGCTTCGCCGAGGGATCGGTCGCGGGCTCGGCCCGGCCGCGGCTCGTCGCGCTCGCCGCACTCGACGCGCTGCGCCAACTCGAACCCGGCGCCGACAACCTCGACGTCGACAGCGCGCAGGTCGTGCGTGCTGGTACCCATGACGTCGTGGTCGTCTCGCTCGTGTACTTCGACCCCCCGATCGAGCACCATCTGACCGGTTCGGCGATGGTGCACAGCAACGTCGACGATGCGACCGTCCGCGCCGTGCTCGACGCGACGAACCGTCGCCTGTCGCATCTCGCGGCGCGGCGCGACGGCGCCTGACCGGTTCGCGGCTCCGGCCGGCGGATGTCACGACCGGTCGCGGTCTTCGTCTCGTACCGCCTCGGCGGAACGGACGGCGTCTCGATCGAAGCCCGCAAGTGGGAATGGGCGCTGCGCGAGCTCGGCTTCGGGACGCGCCGGGTCGCAGGTGAGCTCGAGGACGGCGTCCGCCCCGACGACACCTGGCTCGCGTTCCTCGCCATCGACCCCGTCGAGGGCGCGGTCGTGCAGGCGGACGCGTTGGCTGCCGCGCTCGCCGGTGCGAGCCTCGTCGTGGTCGAGAACGTCTGCTCGCTCCCCCTGAACCCCGTCGCGACGCACGTCACGACCGACGTCCTCGCCGACCACGACGGCCGGGTCGTGTTCCACCACCACGACCTTCCGTGGGAACGGCCCCGCTTCGCGGACGTCGACGACCTGCCGCCCCGGCGCCCCGACTCGCTGCACGTGACGATCAACGAGGGCGCGCGCCGGGCGCTGCTCGAGCGCGGCTTCGACGCGTACACGGTGCGGAACGCGTTCGACCTCGACCCCGAGCCGGGTGACCGGGACGCCACGCGCGCGCTCCTCGGGTTCGCCCCAGGCGATCTGGTCGTGCTGCAGCCGACGCGGGCGATCCCGCGCAAGAACGTCGGCGCCGGCCTCGGGTTGGCGGAGAAGCTCGCGGAGCGCTTCGC
>DASRHL010000115.1:0-3007 GCA_035650535.1 Acidimicrobiia bacterium | reverse complement strand
CGTCTCCTCGATGTTCTCGGCCGCGAGCACGCCCGTGCCGGCGGCGACGTCGCCGACCAGCGGGATGTGCCGGACCGGTCGGCGCTCGATCGCGGCGCCCGACCTGGCGTCGTAGTGGAGCTCGAGCGCCCGCGGCTTGGTGGGGTCGCGGCGCAGGTAGCCCTTGTCCTGGAGGGCGGCGAGGTGGGCGTGGACCGTCGAGCTCGAGGACAGCCCGACGGCCTCGCCGATCTCGCGGACGCTGGGCGGGTAGCCCCGGCGCCGCTGCTCGGCGTCGATGAACTCGAGGACCTGACGCTGGCGTTCGGTGAGATCCGTCATGGCGGCGAAAGTACCACGATCACGTGTTCGGGGCAAACACCTGTTCGCATTCGGCCTTGACAACCGAACAGGCGTTCTGGTTGGATCAGGACGAACAGGCGTTCGGGCGGGCGACGACCCGGCGAGCCCGCCCGGCCGCCCTGTTCGCCAAGACCACCGATGCCTGTCACACCCTCGTGGTTGGGTGACGGACAGCACACAGCAGGCCCGCTGCGGCGGGCGGACACAAGGAACGACACCGAACATGGCCGCCGTCACGACCGTCCCTGGCATCCTCGAGCTCCCGGTGGTTCCCGCGACCCACCGGCGGGCAGCGCGCACCGCCACCCCGCGCCGATGCCGGGCTTCCCGCGCCACCTACCGGCGTCGCCGCGTCTTCGCGGCGATCCTGGTGCTCGGCGCGGTGGTCGTGATGGGGGAGGCGGGCGCCGCGCTCGGGGGCTTCCCCCTCGCTGCCCCCGAGCGCCGCCCCATCTCCCCGTCGTCGGTCGTCGTCGTGCGCGACGGCGACACGCTCTGGTCGATCGTCGAGCGCGCCCGTCCCGGCGAAGATCCGCGCCCGATCGTCGACGCGCTGAGCGCGACGCGCGACGGCGCGCCGCTCCAACCCGGCGAGACGGTGCGGCTGCCCGAGTGAGCCGCGCCCGGCGGGTGTCGAAGCCGTGCGGCACGAGCGGCAGTACCGTGATCACGTGCGCTGCCCCTACTGCCAGGCCGACGACGACAAGGTCGTCGACTCGCGCCCGGCCGACGACGGGGGTGCGGTGCGTCGCCGGCGTGAGTGCCTCGCGTGCGGACGGCGCTACACGACGCAGGAACGCGTCGTCGAGCTGCCGCTCATGGTCGTGAAGCGCTCCGGTGTCAAGGAGCCGTTCGAGCGGGCGAAGCTGCTCGGCGGCATCGAGCGCGCGGTGGCCGGGAGCGCGGTGTCGCCCGTCGCCGTCGCCACGCTGGCGAGCGAGATCGAGGAGGAGGCCCGGGCCGCGGGCCCCGAGGTCACGAGCGAGCGCCTCGGCGTGGGTGTGCTCGAGCGCCTGCGGGTGCTCGACCCCGTCTCGTACCTCCGCTTCGCCTCGGTCTACAAGGGGTTCGAGGCCGCCGCCGACTTCGAGCGTGAGGCGGCCGAGCTCGACAAGACCACGGCTCCGAAGCGCCGTCCTGGGGCGGGCCGCTGAGGCGTGGGGCTGGTGTTGCCCATTGACACGCGTGGAATTCCAGTGTTGTAATACGCCCCGCATGTCGTGGCGGTAGCTCACCCAACCACTACATCTTGGGGTTGAGCCATCAGCCAAGGGGGAACGGACCGGGGTCGGCCCCGGCGGAAGTCGAGGAGGCAGTCGTGGCCATCGCACCGGAGCAGATCGGGATCGGGATCCGTCGGTACTTCACCCGGCCCGGCGAGCACCCCTACGACTCGGTCGAGTGGGAGCGGCGCGACGCGCGCATCCCGAACTTCAAGGACGGCACCGACGCCTTCTTCCAGCCCGACGTCGAGTTCCCGGTGTCGTGGTCGCAGAACGCGACCAACATCGTCGCCCAGAAGTACTTCCGCGGCACGCTCGGCACCGACGAGCGCGAGTGGTCGCTGCGCCAGGTCATCGACCGCGTGGCCGACACGATCACCGCGTGGGGCACGCGCGACGGCTACTTCGTCGACGACCAGGAAGGCGCGGCGTTCCGCAACGAGCTCAAGTTCATCCTCTTGCACCAGCGCGCGGCGTTCAACAGCCCGGTGTGGTTCAACATCGGCGTGCGCGGTGTCCCGGCGCAAGGGAGCGCGTGCTTCATCCTCTCCGTCGACGACACGATGGACGGGATCCTCAACTGGTACCGCGAAGAGGGGATCATCTTCAAGGGCGGTTCGGGGTCCGGCATCAACCTCTCGAACATCCGCTCGTCGTACGAAGGCCTCGCCGGCGGCGGCACCGCGAGCGGTCCGGTGAGCTTCATGCGCGGCGCCGACGCGTCGGCCGGGACGATCAAATCAGGCGGCAAGACCCGTCGCGCCGCGAAGATGGTCATCCTCAACGACGACCACCCCGACATCGAAGAGTTCATCTGGTGCAAGGCACGTGAGGAGCGCAAGGCGCGTGCGCTGCGCGACGCCGGCTTCGACATGGACCTCGATGGCAAGGACAGCCACTCGATCCAGTACCAGAACGCGAACAACTCCGTGCGCGTCACCGACGAGTTCATGCGCGCCGTCGAAGAGGACCGCGACTGGCACCTGAAGGCGGTCAAGACCGGCGAGGTGATCAAGACGGTCAAGGCGCGCGACCTGATGCGGCAGATCTCGGAAGCAACCTGGGAGTGCGCCGACCCGGGCATGCAGTTCGACACGACGATCAACAAGTGGCACACCGCGGCGAACACCGGCCGCATCAACGCGAGCAACCCATGCAGCGAGTACATGCACTTGGACAACAGCGCGTGCAACCTCGCGAGCATCAACCTGCTCGAGTACCTGAACGACGACGGGTCGTTCGACGTCGAGGCGTTCAAGCACACCGTCGAAGTCGTGTTCACGGCGCAGGAGATCCTCGTCGGCAACGCCGACTACCCGACGCCGAAGATCGCCGAGACGACGCGTGCCTTCCGTCAGCTCGGTCTCGGATACGCCAACCTCGGCGCGCTGCTCATGGCGGAGGGGATCCCCTACGACTCCGACGAGGGTCGGGCGTGGGCC
>DASRHL010000114.1:0-8596 GCA_035650535.1 Acidimicrobiia bacterium | reverse complement strand
TGTACGCACGGCTCGGGCGCGCCCACCAGGGTCGCCGTCGTGACGTCCGGCCAGGTCCCGTGCCGCGTGCCGCGCCGGGGCGGGTGCCGGCGACCCGGTCCGGGAGGTGCCGAACCGGGCGGTTCGTGCATGGCAGGGACCCCGCCGGGGAACAATCGGGAACGTGGGTGATGGAGTGCTCGCTCACCCCTACTACTGCACGGCCCGGATCAGCCCGTCCGGACCCGAGATCGGGCTCTGCATCAGCGATCCGGACCTCCCGGCCTGGCGCGGCGACTTCGTGGGCGAACAGCCCTTCGCCTGGTGCGACGACGATCCCATCGGCGATCCGGACGCCACGCCGGAATGCGTGCTCGTCGTCATCCTCACCGGCGCGCGGCACGACGAATGCGCCCACGCCACGATCCGTGGCGAGCCGAGCGGCGCCGCGTGGCTGTCGGGCGTCGAGCACTTCGCGACCGACCGGGGCCGCGGCGGCTGAGCCGCGGGCGAGGAAGCTTTGCCGGTTTCAGGGTGTTCTGCCTGTCGACGCGGTCGCGGCGGCACCGCCGCGCCCGGAGGCCCCGGGCCCGGACGACCAGGCCCGGAAGACCCCAGGAAGGTGGAACAGTGGCGAACGGGCGTGTCCGCCCGGTTTCGGATACCGAGGACTCGGTCCGGCTCTACCTGGACGAGATCGGGAGGTACCCACTCCTCACGAAGGACGACGAGGCTCGCCTGGCTCGGGAGATCGAGTCGGGCCGGGCCGCGCGCGAGGCCCTCCGCGACGCGCAGGCGGTCCTGTCGCGTGCCGAACGTCGCGAGCTCGAGCGGACGGCCCGAGGTGGCGACCAGGCGTGGCTGGCGTTCGTCCAGGCGAACCTGCGGCTCGTGGTCTCGATCGCCCGCAAGTACCAATCGTCGGGTCTGCCGCTGCTCGATCTCATCCAGGAGGGCAACCTCGGCCTGATGCACGCGGTCGACAAGTTCGACTGGCGCAAGGGCTTCAAGTTCTCGACGTACGCCACGTGGTGGATCCGCCAGGCGATCCAGCGCGGCGTCGCGAACACGGCCAAGGTCGTCCGGCTGCCGGCGCAGGCGGAGGACGAGCTGGCCCGGCTGCGGCGCGCCTGGGCGACCGCTCAGGACCGCGAGGGCGGGCTGCCCTCCCGTGAGGAGTTGGCGACGGCGTCGGGGCTGAGTCTCCGCCGGGTCGACGACCTCATGCCCTACCTCGGCGACGTCCTCTCGCTCGACCAGCCTGTCGACGATGCCGGCGAGACGGTGGTCGGCGACCTCGTCGCCGACCGTGCGGCCGAGGCGCCCGACGACGTCGTGGTGCGCTCGGTCCTCGCGCCTGCCGTCGAACGCATGCTGTCGGTGCTCGACGACGAGGACCGGGAGGTGCTGGCGCTGCGGTTCGGCCTCGATCGCGGCGAACCGCGGACACCGGCGGAGGTGGCCGACCTCGTCAACATCGGGCGGGAGCGGGTTCGCCAGATCGAGCAGCGGGCGCTCGCCCGGCTCCGCCGGTCGGCGCGCGAGTCCGAGGCGGCCGAGCTCCTCGCCGGCTGACGGCCGTCGCTGGCGGTGACCGGGCGCGCCCGTCAGACTGGAGCGCGGGCAGACGCGAGGAGGCACCGCCGATGACGGAACCCACGCCGACGCCCAACGCCCTCGACGACCTGCTCGACCGCCTCGGCCGGCTGTCGGGCGAGATCGTGAAGATCGTCGAGGATCAGTCCCGACAGATCGAGCAGTGGACCCGCGACTTCCTCGATCGCAGCGAGGCCGCGACCGACCGATTGTTCAAGCGGCTCGAAGAGGAGTCGCGCGCGCAGCTCGACGCGCTCCGGCGTGAGGTCGCCCAACTCGAGCGCCGCGTCCGCGCCGCGCCGGCCAAGAAGGTCGCGGCGAAGAAGGCGGCGGGCAAGAAGGCGGGGGCCAAGAAGGTCGCGGCGAAGAAGGCGGCGAGCAAGACGGCAGGGGGCAAGAAGGCCGCGGGGAAGACGGCAGGGGCGAAGACGGCGGCGAAGAAGAAGACCGCCGCCGAGAGGACCTCGGGCTGACCGGTCCGCGCGGCGCGGCGGGTCCGGTCAGGACGCCGCGCGGTCGTGCAGCTCGGCCGTCTTGGCCGCGATCAGGCAGAGCGCCTGGTACTCGGCGTCGACGTCGCCGATCCGTTGCGCGTCCTCCAGGTCGCGCCGGAGGTGGCGGATCGTCCGGGCCAGCCGCCGCTCGGGTCGTCGCAGGATGCGCACCACAACCTCCTCGTCATGGCCTTGTTCGGTCGCTCACGCCTGGCGGACGGCGTGTGCCGAGCTCCCCGGGAAGAAGACCGACTCGTGCCCGTCGCTCCAGCGCACCCGATAGTGCTGGCTCTCCCGGTCACCGAGGATCTCGAGGATCGTCCCCACCCGTGCCGGCACACCGACCTCGGTGCTGTCGACCACCAATGTGTCGCCCACGGTCGCCTGCATGGATCTCCACCTCCCGGAGCTGTTGATCGTTCGAGCTCAGGAATCGGTGTCGACAATCTGCCCGGTCGTTGCCATCACCGTTCGCCGATCACTGCGGTTCGTACGAGGTGCGGGTTTCCCGCCACGTCGTCCGGCTTTCCCGTTCCATGCCCCGTCGATCACACGCCGTAACGCAGGTAGAGGTACAACACGGTGCACCCCTCCGTGCTCGACGCGTCGATGTCGTGGTCGACGCCGCTCGGGATGTGCACGTAGGCACCCGGCCCGAGGTCGGCGCCCAGGATGTTGGCGTGCCCGTCGAGGATCCACATGTGGTGGTGGTTGAGGCGGTGCGCATGGTGTCCGAGGTGGTGCCCGCCCTCGACGGTCATCACGCCTGCCATCGAGTTGCCGTCGCGCCAGAGGACCCGGTGCGTCACGCCGGCCAGGTTGCCCAGGGGCTCGACCGGGAGCCCGGCGATGGCTTCCGGGGTGAGGACGACGACGGCCTGCGGTGTCGTGATCGGTTCCATGCCCGTCACTCTGACGAATCCGCGGCCGCGAAACCAGGGCCCAATTCCCGGACGTCGGCGGCGCGGGCCCGCAACGCGTCCCGACACGCCGTGCGCGCGTCGCGCATGAAGTCCGGCCATTCGCTCGTGTCGAGGAACTGCCGGTAGAACCCGAGACCCTGCACCTTCTCGTACGGAACCGGGTGCACGAGGACGACATCCGAGTGACGCCGGAGCCGGCCGAGGTTCTGGCGCGCGAGCTCGACCTGTTGGCAGGTCCGGACCTGGCTCGCGACGTACAGGATGCTGCCGGCGTGGCGTTCCCATCCGGTCGCGTCCTCGCCCGCGAACTCGGGCGGGTAGAAGCAGTTGAGCGCCAGCACGACGCCGCACGGTTCCTCGATGTCGAGCAGGGGAACGACCGGGAAGATGTCCACGATGCCGCCGTCGCACCAGGATCCGCCGTCCATGCGGACCGGCTCGAAGAACAGCGGGAGCGACACGGCCATGCGGACGGCGCGCGCGATCGTCATGTCGGGATGCGTACGCGGGCCGAGGTACTCGAGGCGGTTCCGCTCGATGTTCCACACGGGCGCGTAGGTCGGGATCGCCAACGTACCGAGCGTCCGATCGCCGAGCCAGGCGCGGTACGTCGACTCGAGCCGTTCGCCGCAGACGATCCCGGCGAACCCCCGCGCCAGTCGTGGCCCGAGGCGCGCCAGTGCACCCCAGTCGACGTCCACGTAGTCCTCGGGTTCGAGGGCGAGCACGAACTCGGCAACCTCCGCGGCGGGGACGCCGGCGCCCAGCGGGAACCCGAACAGCGCCGACCCGGAGCACATCGACAGGACGGCGGGCGTGATCCCGCACTCCTCGAGCGCGCGGCCGGCGCCGACGACCGCGGCGAGCGCGCCGCTGCCACCGGTTGCCGCCAGCGCGACGCGATGTCGTTCCAGCTCGGGGATCGGCATCGGCTCGAACGCGCCGAACGGGTCGGGGTGCGCGACCTCGAGCCGGTCCGTCGGCAGCCGGATCAGTGCCCGGCGCGCGAGGTCGAGGAAGCCGAGATCCTCGAGGACGTCACCGGCGAACTCACGCGCACGCGTCGCCGCGTCGAAGTACTGGCGCAACCGGAACACGTCGAGGAAGGTGCCGAGCACGGTGGATCGATCTCGATGCGGTGCGCTCGATTCAGACGAGCGCGGGGACCGGCTCGAGCGCGAGGCGAAGGTCGAGCAGGGCGTCGACGACGCGGCTGCGGTCGACCAGCGCCTGACCGTCGAACGCGGTGAACACCTCCTCGACGACGGCGACGGCCGCATCGACGTGATCCGGGTACTCGATCGTGGCGAGGACGTCGGAGAGCAGGTTCAGGGCGTCGGCGCTTGCATAGGCGCCGCGGTGGGTCGCGCCCGCCAGCGCGGCGTCAATCGTCGCCAGGGCCCGATCCTCGGCGACTGCTCTGCACTCGTTGGTCTCCGGCACCGACCTCGTCACCTCGCCCCCTCCGTCGTTCGATCTGCCCTGCGAGTCTGCGGTCTCGACCCGTGCTGGCGGCAGAGCCGGAAGTCCCGGTCTCCGGGTTCCCTCCGACCCGGTCGCTCCGGGCTCGGCCGATGCACGACCTCGTCGGCGCGGCGAGCGGCGCAGCCGGGTTTCGCGTCGTTGGCGCCGCACGCGCGGATCGGGCCCCGGCGGGGGGATGCCGGAGCCCGACGCGCCGATCCGGTTCGTGTTCGCTCGAGGCGCCGAACCGGGATCTTCTCAGCTGATTGCACCAGGACGGCGTGCACACTGCCAGGGACGGAAGTCCCGAAGTTTCCATCCACGTCGTGGGCACAAGGCCCTTCGCCTCTGTCGGCCCGGCGCGCCGCGGCCCAAGCTCGACATCGTGGACACCGGAGCCCGCCGCCCGACGCCGACGGCCGCGCCACAGCGGCGGTTCGTCTCGTCGTTCTCGGTCGTCCACGTGGCGGGAATCGACATCCGTGTCCACGTGTCGTTCTTCCTGCTGGTGCTCCTGTTCGCGGCGATCTTCTCGGGTCCGGGCGCGCCCGGAATCCTCGCCGGGCTCGGCTGGCTCGTCGCGATCTTCACTTGCGTCGTCGTCCACGAGCTCGCCCACAGCCTCGTCGCGCGCCGGCGGGGTGCATCCGTCCACGAGATCGTGCTGCTCCCGATCGGTGGCGTGTCCAAGCTCGAGAACCTCCCCGAGACGCCGGCCGACGAGTTCGCGATCGCGATCGCGGGCCCGGCGGCGAGCCTCGGATTGGCCGCCGCCGCCGGGCTGGTCGCCGCGCTGTCGCGGACGCCGGTGCTCCCGATCGACTTCATCGAGGGCGAGCTCGTTGCCCGCCTGATGTGGTTCAACCTGATCGTCGGCGCGTTCAACCTGCTGCCCGCGTTCCCGCTCGACGGCGGTCGCGTCCTCCGGTCGATCCTCGAACGGCGCTACGACCTCGAACGGGCGACCCATGTCGCGGCGCGCGTCGGCCGCGTGCTCGCGCTCGCGCTGGCCGCCGTCGGGGTCTTCGTCGACCTCTGGCTCGTCCTGATCGGCGTCTTCGTGTACTTCGGCGCGACGACCGAGGAGACGGCGACGACGATCCACGTTCGCCTGCACGGCCGCCGGCTCGCCGACGTCATGCTGCGGGATCCCGTGACCCTCGACCCGGCGACGCCGACGTCCGAGCTGGGCGCGCTCCCGCAACGGACAGCGCAGCGCGTCTTCCCCGTGGTCGGAGCCGAAGGGTACGTCGGCCTGGTGCGACTCCGGAGTGCGTTACCCGGGCTGCCGGGCTCCTCTGCCGCCGATCTCGCGGACCGCACGCCCGCGCTCGCCCCGACCGCGCTGATCGAGGAGGACGCGCTCCCGCTGATCGTGGGCTCGCCGGCGCGGGCGGTCGCGGTCGCGGACCACGGGCGGATCGTCGGGCTGGTCTGCGCCGAGGACATCGAGCACCTGCTCGCCGACGACGCATGACGACGCCGCCGTGCGCCGACACGTTCGCGGGGTCGTTCTTCCACCTCGACGGGCTCGAGATCACTGACCAGGCCTGCCAGGGAACCGCGTGCTTCGCCGCCCGCCACCGCGATCCGGAGCGCTGGGCCTCGGCCGTCCGGTCCGAGCCGCGTGTCTCCTGCCTCGGGAAGTGCCACGTCGCGCCCGCAGTCGCGACGGACGAGACGCCCTGTGTGGTCGCGGTCGACGTCGCGGACCCCGTCGTGCTCGGGCGGGTCGCGCGGGGTCGCCCGGCGGCGATCGACGCCTACCTGGCCGACGGTGGCTACACGGGCCTCGAGCGCGCGCTCTCGCTCGGCGCCGAGCGCGCCGTCTCCGAGATCGAGGCGTCGCAGCTACGCGGTCGGGGAGGAGCCGCATACCCGACCGGGCGCAAGTGGCGGGCCGCGCTCGACCATCACGCCGACGCGGCGTACGTCGTGGCCAACGGCGACGAGGGTGACCCGGGCGCGTACGTCGATCGCGTCCTGCTCGAGGAGGACCCGCACGCGGTGCTCGAGGGCCTCGCCGTCGCGGCCGTCACCGTGGGCGCGCAACACGCGTTCGTGTACATCCGCAAGGAGTACCCGCGCGCACGCCGGTGCGTGGAGTGCGCGCTCGCCGAGGCACGCGCCGCCGGTGTGCTCGGTCCCGCCGTCCTCGGCTCCGGCCCACCGCTCGACGTCACCGTCGTCGAGGGCGAGGGGAGCTACGTGTGCGGCGAGGAGACCGCGTTGCTCAACGCGCTCGAGGGGCGGCGCCCCGACGTGCGGGCACGGCCTCCCTACCCGACCGAGCACGGCCTGTTCGGCCGACCGACCGTGGTCGACAACGTCGAGACGCTGGCCGCCGTCCCGTGGATCCTGCGCCGGGGCGGCGCGGCGCACGCCGCCCTCGGCGCCGGTGCGAGCAGGGGCACGAAGGCGGTCTCGCTCAACTCGCTGTTCCGGCGCCCGGGCGTCTACGAGGTGGAGCTCGGTGTCACGGTTCGCCACGTCGTGGAGGACCTCGGCGGCGGCCCGGCCGACGGTGACGTCACCGGGGTGCTGATCGGCGGCCCGCTCGCCGGGGTCCTGCCGCCGCGGCTCCTCGACACGCCGCTCGGCTTCCAGGAGCTGCGCGCGGTCGGCTGCGAGGTGGGCCACGGCGGCATCGTCGCGTTCGACGGGCACACGTCGATGCTCGAGCTCGCCCACCACGTGTTCCGCTTCGGCGCGTACGAGTCGTGCGGGAAGTGCACGCCGTGCCGGGTCGGGGCCGCACGCATCGAGGATCTGCTCGACGGAAGCCGTGCCGAGCGCTGCGGCCCGTCTGCCGCGCGCGAATGGCGCGGCATCGTCGCCGCGCTCGCGGCGACGAGCCTGTGCGGTCACGGAACCGGGCTGGGCGCCTTCGCCCGGAGCCTGGAGACGCACTACGGCAAGGAGCTCGGCCGGTGGCTCGGCTGACGGTCGACGGGCGCGCCGTCGAGGTCGCGGAGGGCACCACACTGCTGGCCGCCGCTGCCGCGGCCGGGATCACGGTACCGACCCTCTGCGCCGACGACCGCCTCGCGCCTTCGGGTGCGTGCCGGCTGTGCATGGTCACGGTCGACGGTGCACCGCGTCCGGTCGCGGCGTGCACCACCCCCGCGGCCGACGGCATGACCGTCGAGACGGCGACTCCCGAGCTCGAAGAGCTCCGGTGCACGCTGCTCGACCTGCTCGCGCGTGACGTCCCGCTCGACGCGGTGACCGTCTTCCCCGACGAACCCTTCCACCGGCTGCTCGCCGACCACGCGCTCCGCGCCTCCGCACGCGGTCGCCATGCCGCCGACCTCGTCGACGACTCGCACCCGCTCATCCACGTCGACCTGAACCGGTGCATCGGGTGCTGGCGATGCGTGCGCATCTGCGACGAGGTGCAGGGTCGGTGCACGTGGCGCATCGAGCTCCGTGGCCCGGCCACTCGCATCGTTCCCGACTCGGGAGCGTCGCTCGCCGAAAGCTCGTGCGTCTCGTGCGGCGCATGCGTCGACACCTGCCCGACCGGCGCCCTCGAGGACCGACCGCTCCTCGGCGCGGCGGCGCCGACCGCGTGGACCCGCACCACGTGCCCGTACTGCGGCGTCGGCTGCGAGCTCGAGGTCGGGACGCGCGACGGCCGCATCGTCACGGCCGTTCCCGCGCGCGACGCTCCCGTCAACCGCGGTCACCTCTGTGTCAAGGGGCGCTACGCCCACGGCTTCGTCCACGCAACCGACCGCCGGACCCACCCGATGGTCCGTGGCGCCGACGGGTGGCGCGCCGTGTCGTGGGACGACGCCGTCGCCGCCGCGGCCGGCGGCCTGCGCGCCGCCCTCGACCGGGGCGGGCCGGCCGTGGTGGGCGTGCTCGGCTCGGCCCGCGCGACGAACGAGGACAACTACGTGACGCAGAAGCTGGCGCGCGTCGCGCTCGGCACGAACAACGTCGACTGTTGCGCGCGCGTCTGCCACGCGCCGAGCGCGGCGGGGCTCTGGAGCATGCTCGGGACCGGCGCGGCGACGAACTCGTTCGCGGACATCGAGGCCGCTCGCACGATCCTCGTCTGCGGCGCCAACCCGACCCAGAACCACCCGGTGGTGGGCGCCCGCATCGTGCAGGCCGTCCGGCGGGGTGCGCACC
>DASRHL010000113.1:0-4031 GCA_035650535.1 Acidimicrobiia bacterium | reverse complement strand
CGCGGAAGTTCCACGTCTCCGTCGACGCCATCCTCGCCATGAACAAGCTGACGAACCCCGACCACTTGAGCGAGGGGCAGACGCTCGTGATCCCGCCCGCCCCGCCGGTCTCGCTGACCGTCACGCCGCCGGCCGGAGTCGCCGGGGAGGCGTTCACCTTGAAGGTCGTCGGCGCGAAGCCCGGTGAGTCGGTGACCTTCGAGATCGACTACCCCAACGGCAAGTTCACCGGCCCACCACACGTCGCGTCGAACGAGGGTGAGGTCAGCGCGATGTACCAGAGCTCGATCGGCGCCGCGGTCGGCACCTATCAGGTCGTCGCGGTGGGCACCCAGGGCACGACCGTGCGCGGCAGCTTCCGCATCGACCTCGCCCCGCCGACCACGACCGTCCCCGCGGGATAGCGGCTCACCGTCCCGCCCTGACGGTCGGGTAGCGTCCGCCGCATGGCGAACCTGACCATCGGCGTCGTCGGCGCGGGAGTGATGGGGAGCGGCATCGCCCAGGTGACCGCGACCGCGGGCTACGCGACGACGTGCGTCGACGTCGACCCGGCCGCCCTCGAGCGCGCGCGGGGCCACGTGACGACCGGGCGCTACGGGTTCGAGCGTGCGGTCGAACGGGGGAAGCTGACCCGCGAGGAGGCGGACGCGGCGCGGGCGCGGCTCGTGTTCTCGTCGTCGTTGGCGGACGCCGCGACTGCGAACGTCGTGATCGAGGCCGTACCCGAGCGCCTCGACCTCAAGATTCGGCTCTTCCGTGACCTCGACCGCGCCGCACCCCCGGGGACGATCCTGGCGTCGAACACGTCGGGCTTCTCCATCGCGGCGATCGCGGCCGCGACCGACCGGCCCGATCGCGTCATCGGCTGGCACTGGGCGTCACCGGCGCCGGTCATGCGGTTCGCGGAGATCGTCCGCACTCGCGCCACGTCCGACCACACCATCCGGATCGTCTGCGACCTCGCAACGGCCTGCCGGAAGAACCCGATCGTCGTCAACGACACCGACACCAAGTGGGGGTTCGTCGCGAACCGCATCTACGGCGCCGCGATCGACGAGGCGCGGCGGGTGGTCGAGGAGGGCGTCGCCGAGCCGGAGGACGTCGACCAACTGATGATGGACTGCTTCGGATGGCCCGCAGGTCCGTACACGATGATCCGTGGCGCGACCGAAGGGTGGAGGTAGACGCCGGCCCGCCTACCATTGCCGCGGAAGACCGTTCTCAGGAGATCCGATGAGGACTGCCCTCGACGCGGCGACCGAGCAGTTGGCGCAGACGCGCACGCTGCCGGAAGTCCAGGCCGTCGTGCGCGTCGCAGCACGTGCGCTGCTGAAGGCCGACGGCGCGACCTTCGTGCTGCGTGAGGCGGAACGGTGCTTCTACGCGGACGAGGACGCGATGAGCCCGCTCTGGAAGGGCCAGCGCTTCCCGGTCGAGCACTGCATCAGCGGTTGGGCGATGCTCAACCGCCGCGCCGCGATCGTCCCCGACATCGAGAAGGACGATCGCATCCCGATCGAGGCGTACCGGCCCACGTTCGTCAAGAGCCTGCTGATGGTCCCGATACGCCAGGCGGCGCCCGTCGGCGCCATCGGCGCGTACTGGGCGCGGGCGCACCGCGCGACCGATGCCGAGTTGGAGCTGCTCACGTCGCTGGCGACGGCGGCCGCCGAGGCGCTCGACCGGGTCGGGTTCGAGAACGCGCCCTACGCGCCGTCGCGGCTCGCTTGAACGTCGTCAGCGCTTCGCGAGCGTCGCGAGCGCCTGGTCGGCGTGCGTCTCCATGTTCGTCTCGCTGCGGATCACGTCGAGGACGCGCCGGTCGGTGTCGATCACGAACGTGACCCGTTTGTTGAACAGTGGACCCGGCCGCTTGACGCCGAACTGGCGCGCGACCGTCCGGTCGGGGTCGGACAGCAACGTGAAGTCGAAGCTGTGCTTCTCGCTGAACTTGCGTTGCCGGTCGACCGAATCCGCGCTGATCCCGATGCGCTGCGCGCCCGCCGCCGCGAACTCCGACGCGAGATCGCGGAAGTGGCAGCTCTCCCTCGTGCACCCCGACGTCAGCGCCTTCGGGTAGAAGAAGAGGACGACCGGCCCCTTCGCGAGCTCGTCAGACAGCTTCACCTTGCGCCCGTCGTCCGCGGCGAGCTCGAAGTCGGGTGCGGTTTCTCCGATGTCCACGAGCCGGACGCTACCGCCGCGTCCGCGACCCCGTCGAGAACGCAGGTGCGTCGGAGGCGAGGCCGCGGCGCCAAGTGCTCGTGCCGTGCCAGGGGTCGTGGCGGATCCTGCGATCGCGCCGGCGCCGGACGATCACCACGGCCGGCGAGTCAACCAGATTCCGCGTTGCGCGAGCATCGACGCGTGGCTGTGCGCCTGCGACGGCCGAGTGAACGTGAGCTCGCACGTCTTCTGGAGCGGTGCCGGTCGGACGAGGTGAGCTACGCGCCGGTCGGGGTCTCGCTCGATGGCCCCGTACCACCGGAGCGGGGGGAGGAGTCGTTCGTCGTCAGGACGGCGACCGGGGCACGCCTCGACGTGCGGGCGGTCTCGACGCGAATGGGGTGAATGGGCGATTCCGGTCTGCTAGACTCGAACGTACGTTCGATCAAGTCTGGCACCCGGGAGGTTGTGATGGCGCTCGCACTGGTCGTGGACGGTGGCACGGAGCAGGTGACGGTGGGCTCGCTGCCGATGGAGCGGCTCGAGGCCGAGATCACCGAGCTCGCCGGGCACCTGACGGCGGCGGATTGCCGGTTCGTGCTGCTCGTCGCCGAGTTCGACCGGCGCGAGGGCTGGCAGCAGTGGGAGTGCCGGTCGTGTGCCCACTGGCTGGCGTGGCGGTGCGGGATCGAGCTGCGTGCCGCCCGCGAGAAGGTACGAGTCGGGCGGGCGCTGGCCGACCTGCCGCTGATGCGGGCGGCGTTCGCCCGGGGCGAGCTGAGCTACTCGAAGGTGCGGGCACTGACCCGGATCGCCCGACCCGACACCGAGTCCGACCTCGTCGGGATCGCACATCATGCGACGGCAACGCACATCGAGAGGCTCGCCCGCGCCTACCGGCGGTGCCTCTCGGCCCTCGACGTGGCCGAGGAGCTGGCGGCGGTCAACCGTCGTCATGCCCGCCGGTTCGTGCGCTGGCACTACGACGAGGAGGGATTCTTCGTGTTCTCGGGTCGGCTTACCCCTGAGGACGGCGCTGCGTTCGTCGCCGCGCTCGACGCGATGGCCGGCCGTGTCCCGGAGGACGACACGCCGCCGCCGAAGTGTTCCGCGGAACACCACGACCGCGGGTGTTCCGCGGAACACCTCCCGCCGGTCGCCCGCACCCACGCCGATGCGTTGATGGCGTTGGTGCACCGGGCGGTCGCCGGTGGCGGCGACGACACCGACGCGGGCGACGGGGTCCACGCCGAGATGAGCTTCCACGTCGACGTGGACACGCTCGCCACCGACCACGGCGAACGCTGCGAGCTCGACGACGGCCCCGCGCTCGCCGCAGAGACGGCACGCCGGCTGGCGTGCGACGCCTCGGTCGTCGAGATCGTCGAAGACGACGACGGTGTGCCGCTGCGCGCCAACCGCCGCATGCGGCGCGCGTCGGCCGCGCTCCGCCGCGCCGTCCATGCCCGCGACCGGGGCTGCCGGTTCCCGGGATGCACCGAGACGAGGGTCGTACAGCGCCACCACATCCACCACTACGCGCACGGTGGACCGACCTCGCTCTGGAACCTGATCGAGTTGTGCCCGTTCCACCACCGCGTGGTCCACGAGGGCGGTTGGGGGATTGCGCTCGCACCCGACGGAACGGTCACGATCACGAAGCCCGACGGGACGGTGTTCGCGGCACCGCCACCCGCGATCGACCCGGGCGACGGGGGCATCGAGGCGCGCAACGCGGCGTCCGGTGAGCGCGTCACCGTCGACACTGCGGTCCCCGCCTGGTGCGGCGACCGTCTCGACCTCAACCACGTGCTGGTCGCCCTCTTCCACAACCCCGGCGGTCCCCTCCACGAGCCGTACGT
>DASRHL010000112.1:0-5277 GCA_035650535.1 Acidimicrobiia bacterium | reverse complement strand
GACACGGAGCGGATCGTCGTGGGCGGGGGGCTCCGCGCGAGCCGCATCGGGGAGCTCGTGATCGGCCGGGCCTCGGTCCTGCTCGAAGCCGCGGGCCACCAGGTCGACGTGCGCCCGATCCACCATCACCCCGACGACGCCGGTCTCGTCGGGGCCGCGCGGCTCGCGCCGCCATGGACGTTCGCCGGCCACGACGCGATCCTCGCCGTCGACGTGGGCGGCTCGAACATCCGGGCGGGCATCGTCGCCCTGCGGCTCGACGAGGCGCCGGACTTCTCCCGGAGCGAGGTGCACGCCTCGGAGGTCTGGCGCCATGCCGACGAGGCGGGGAAGCCGAGCCGGACCGACGCGGTCGAGCGGATCGGCGCCATGCTCGGGCGCTTCGTCCGCCGTGCGGAGAAGGACGGCCTCGTGCTCGCGCCGTTCGTCGGCGTCGCGTGCCCGGGCATCGTCGCCGCGGACGGCTCGATCGAGCGCGGCGGGCAGAACCTCCCCGGCAACTGGGAGAGCAGCCGCTTCAACCTTCCCGCGGCGATCCGCGCGCTCGTGCCCGGGATCGGCGACGACGAGACGATGATCGTCCTCCACAACGACGCCGTCGTGCAGGGCCTGAGCGAGCTGCCTTTCGTCCGGGACGTCGTCCACTGGGCCGTGCTCACGATCGGCACCGGCCTCGGCAACGCCGCCTTCACGAACCGGAAGGACGACCGGTGAGCGCTCGGACCGCTGACGGTGCTCGGGACCTTCAGCGGCCGGGCGCGCGCAGGTCGGCGGGGATCACCTCTCCGTCGCGCAGGATGAGCTCGTCGTCGAGCTCGAGCGTGCACCCCTTCATCGGGAGGTCGAGGTGGCACCGGGTCGCGTTCGTGCCGCCGAGCTCGGTGTTCGGGCCGGTCGAGAAGAGGACGTTGCCGTAGAACGCGCGCCCGTCCATCCCGATTCCCGGCACGCCGAGCACGTGCGCCGCCCACTGGGCGTGCTGGTTGAGCCCCCAGCCGATGTGGGAGATGCCGTACGCATCCGGGTCGTCGAAGCTCTGCATGTAATCGCGGACCACCATGGCGTCGAAGCCGCCGCGCACGTCGACGATCCGGCCTTCGCGGATCGTGAACTCGACCGGGTCGCGGACGTACGTCTTGAACGGGTAGATGATGTCCCCCCGATCCATGACGACGCGACCGTTGACGCCGGTGTCGTTCCCGCCCGTGAAGGCGAACCCGCTCGGCCAGTGGTCCCAGCGCCCGGGGCGGTCGGTGAAGCCGTACTCGCACATGGCGGGGTACTGCCCGAGGTCGTAGGTCACGTCCGTCCCGGCGGGGTTCGTGAAGCGCAGCCGCTTCGCCTTCGCGAGCCGCGCCTCCGCCCGCTCGACGCGCTCGCGCAGCTCCTGCGTCGGGAAGAGCCGGGCCAGCACCTCGAACGGCTCGACGACGAGGAGGATCCGCGTGCCCGCCTTCTGGATCTCCAGCTGCTCCTTCGAGAAGAGCATGAAGAGGAGGTCGACGACGATGTCCGCGCTCTTGAGGGCGTCCAGGGCGGCGCGGTTCCCGGCGAGCGGCGTCTGGCCGACGTCGCCGAGCTTGTGCTCGGTGCTGACCCCCATGCTCGGCACGTTGACGTTGAAGGTGTACGCGCCGAGCTGGCTCGCCGCGGTCATGAAGCCCGCCGCGTAGTCGGCGAGGGTGCCGACCTCGGAGAGCACCGCGACCGTGTTCCCCTCGCGAACGCCGCAGAGCTCGAGCTCCTTCTTGAAGAGGCCGATCATGTCGCTCGTCCGTGCCGACATCAGTGGTACCCTCCCAGCTGACGGTCGAGTGTCAGCGTATCCGAGAAAAAGTGCACGAGCCAGATGCGATCGCCGGAGACACGGAAGAGACCCGCCTCCTCGACGTCGATCACGCGCCCGCGCACGTCCTTGCCGGCGAAGACGCCGGCGCCCGTCCCCGTCGTGCGGAAGACCAGGAAGGCACCGTCGTCGCCCGCGAGGACGTCGGTCACGTCGAACCGGATGTCGGGGAACGCCCCGAAGATCCCGGTGTAGAGGTCGGCGAGGTCGGCGCGGGTCCGCACGGAAGCCGGCGCCGCCGGGTCCCGGTACTCGAACGGTTCGGCGAGGAGCGCGAGCATGCCGGACACGTCGTGCGCGTTGTGCGCCGCGACGAATCGCCGGGCGAGCGCTGCTGCCTCGCTCATGCGTGCGCGGGCTGGGTCATGCGAAACACGCGCTCGGGCGAGAACGGCATCTCGCGCACGCGCGCGCCGAACGGCGCCAGCGCGTCCGCGATCGCGTTCGCCAGCGCGGCCGCGGGCGCGATCGTCCCGCCCTCCCCCGCGCCCTTGAAGCCGCCCGGGACGAGCGGCGACGGGGTCTCGACGTGGCCGATCTCGACGAACGGGACGTCCGCCGCCGTCGGCACCAGATAGTCCATGAGCGAGGTCGTGAGCGGCTGCCCGTTCTCGTCGAACACGAGGTGCTCGAACATCGCGCCGCCGAGGCCCTGCGCGACGCCGCCCGTGATCTGCCCGTCGACGACCATCGGGTTGATCATCCTGCCGCAGTCCTCGACGACGACGTAGCGGACGATCCTGACGAACCCGGTGGCCGCGTCCACGTCGACGACCGCGATGTGCGTCGCGTTCGGGAACGTGACCGGCGGCGGGTCGTAGTAGTGCGTCGCGTCGAGGCCCGGCTCCTCGTTCGCCGGCAGATCGGCCGCGGTCGTGAAGATGGACCGCTTCGCGACCTCGGCGATGGCGATGGACCGCCCGGGCACGCCCTTCACGTGCGCGCGTCCGTCGACCAGCTCGATGTCGTCCGCCGACGCCTCGAGATAGTGTCCCGCGAGCCGGCGGATCTTGGCGGCGACCTTCCGCGCACAGTGGATGATCGCCCCGCCACCCGTCACCGCGGCGCGGCTGCCCCACGTGCCCCAGCCATACGGCGTGTCGTTCGTGTCGCCCAGGCGCACCGTAATCTTCTCGAAGGGGATCGCGAGCTCGTCCGAGACGATCTGCGCGTAGACCGTCTCGTGGGCCTGCCCGTGCGAATGCGTTCCGCAGTAGACGGTCACGTGCCCCGACGGATCGATCTTGATGTTCGCCGCCTCGTACGCCGACATGGGCACCCCGATCCCGTGCCAGTACGACGAGCCGAGCGCCGTGATCTCGTTGTAGCACCCGATCCCGATGCCCCGGCACACGCCGCGCTCGCGGAGCGCCGCCTGCTCGCGCCGGAGCTCCCCGTAGCCCGCGATCTCGACGGCCTTCTCGAGGCACTCGAGGTAGCCGCCGATCTCGTACGGCATCCCGGTGACCGACGTGTACGGGAATTCCTCGCGGCGGATCAGGTTGCGGCGCCGGATGTCGACGGGATCGATGCCGAGCCGTCCGGCCGCGAGATCGAGGAGGCGCTCCATGGCGAGCGTCGCGACCGGGGCGCCGACGCCGCGATAGGTGCTGAGCGTCGACTTGTTCGTGGCGACGGAGGTCGCGGAGAAGGCGTAGCTCCGGATCCGATACGGCCCGGGAAACATCTGCGCCGTGTGCAGCACCTCGAACGCCGACGTCCACGGGAAGGCGCTGTAGGCGCCGATGTCGGCGATCGCCCGCAGGCGCGCGGCGAGGATCGTCCCGTCCCGGTCGACGGCGAGCTCGCCCTCGACGATCTCGTCCCGCGCATGGAAGGACGCGAGGAAGCTCTCCCGGCGGTCCTCGAGCCACTTGACGGGCCGCTCGACCGCGGTCGCCGCGAACGCGGTCAGGACCTCCTCCGGGAAGAGGTGGCACTTGAGCCCGAAGCCCCCGCCGACGTCGGGCGCGACGACGCGGATCTTGTTCTCCGGCCGATCGAGCGCCTCGGCGAGCTTCGTGCGGACCATGTGCGGCATCTGCGACGACGACCACACGGTGAGCTGCCCGTCGATCGGATCGAAGGTCGCGACGCAGCCGCGTGGCTCGAGCGGCAGCGCGTGATGGCGGTTCGTCCGGAACCGCTCCCGCACGACCGCGGCCGCCCGCCCGAACGCACCGTCGACGTCGCCGGTCGAGAAGTCGGTGTGGCAGAGGACGTTGTCGCCCCACTCCTCGTGCACGAGGACGCGCTTCTCGGCGACCGCCTTCTCCGGGTCGACGAGCGCGGGCAGCGGCTCGTAGTCGACCTCGACGAGCGCGGCGGCGTCCTCGGCGGTGTACGGGTCCTCCGCGATCACGATCGCCACCGGATCGCCGACGTAGCGTACCTTGTCCCAGGCGACCTGGTACCAGTCGCAGGCCTTGTAGCTCGGGTTCTTCACGCGGTCGAGGTCGGCGCGGAGCGGGCGAAGGCGTTCCTTCAGATCGGCCCCGGTGAAGACCGCGAGCACGCCCGGCAGGCGGCGGGCCGCCGCGGCGTCGATCCCGCGGATGCGGGCGTGGGCGTACAGGCTCCGCACGACCACCATCGCGGCCATGCGGGGGAGCTTCAGGTCGCCGACGTAGCGGCCCCGCCCGGTGAGGAAGCGCGGGTCCTCGACCCGCTTCACCCGGGCGCCAACGAGCTTCGCGGGGCCGACGGCGGCGGGACCGTCACTCGGCATCGGTTGGCCCCTCGTCGGGCCGGTCGAGTGCGCGCGGGAGCCGCTTCTTCGGCGCGGCGACCGCGGGGTGCGCGGCGAGCGCGGGACGCGGCACGAACGCGCCTTCCTTCACGAACTTCGCGAGGTCGCCGACGCCTTCGGCGAGGAGGCGCCAGGTCGTCTGCGCGGCCCACGCGGCCTCGTCCTGCTGCGCCTGCGTCTGGCAGTACTTCGTGATGACGTACCGCCCGGACATCCCGTGGAAGTGCTCCTCGTCCAACTGGGCCTCGAAGACCCAGCGCACGACGGGATCCTTGATGACGTCGACGCACGCCTTCAGGAACATCGGGAACGTGAGGCACTCCGACGCCATCTGCTCCCCGGCGTAGAGGGTCGTGAAGTGGAAGCCGCCCAGGTGCTCGAGCCACATCGTAAAGTTGAGCCAGCCCGGGACCGGCTTCGCGTACGGATGCGTGAACAGCTCGTCGTCGCGCTGGATGAAGCCCTTGCGGATGCACGCGTCGGCGTAGAGCTTCCCGTGCCGCGCCTCGTCGTAGAGCTGGCGGGTGAGGAACATCTCGACGTCGCGATACTTGCCCGTCGGGTCGCGGGGGATGGCGTTCCACCAGTTGCGGGCGTAGTTGCCGAGGACCGGCGCCTCGATGAACCAGAGCTGGGCGAGCAGGCGGAAAGCCTGATCGTCGTCGAGGCTCGCGTACGTGTC
>DASRHL010000111.1:0-17208 GCA_035650535.1 Acidimicrobiia bacterium | reverse complement strand
CGTTGGGCCGAGCTCGAGCCGAAGGTCGAGGAGACGATCCGCCACCTGTTCGGCTACTACGGCGGCGACGCCGGCTGGTCTCCCGACGCGCTCCGCGCCATCGGCGTCGAGCCCGTCCTCCCGCCCGAACCCGCCGCGGAGTGACTTGACGGGCCGAACGTATGTTCGGTAGAACGGGTGGGTGGCGGAGAGGGCGCTCACCGAGCCGATCATCGAGCCGGCCATCGAGCCGGTCGAGCCGGTCGTCGAGCCGGTCGTGCGGGGATCGTTGCCGCGGCGTGACACCGAGGCGCTCGCGCACCTGACCGACGCCGCCCGGCGCGCCCGCCCCGTCGTGCTGGCGCGTGACCGCGTCCTCCCCGTCCCCGGCACGTTGGGCGCGCTGCTGCCCGACGGGGCCCTGCGCCGGGGCGAGGTCGTGACCGTCGAGGGTGACGTGGGGACGGGCGCCACCTCGATCGCGCTCGCCTTCGCCGCCGCCGCCACGGCCACCGGCGAGTGGGCCGCCGCCGTGTGTGTGGAACGTTCGAGTTCGCGGGTAGCAGGAGACCTGGGAGCCGAAGCCGCGCTCGAGGCCGGGGTTGCCCTCGAGCGTCTCGCCGTGGTCCGGCGGGTCCCCCCCACCCGCTGGGCCACGGCGGTGGCCGCCCTGCTCGACGGGGTGAGCCTCGTGCTGGCCGAGGTCCCGAGGCACGCGCGCGCCGCCGACGCCCGGCGGCTCGTCGCGCGGGCCCGTGAGCGCGGTGCCGTGCTCGTCCCGGTGTGCGCCCCCGGCGTCCCGTGGCCCGCCGACGCCGCGCTGCGCGTGCGCGCCGCAGGAGGCCCGTGGCCCGGCCTGGGCGCGGGCGACGGGCTGCTGTCCGAGCGCGCGGTGCGCGTGAACGTCGTGGGCCGCGGCGAGGCGCGGCGTGCCCGGGCCGGCACGGCCGGGGCGCGTGCTCCCGTGTCGCTCGCAGCGGCCGGTTGACGTGACCCCACTGCCGACGGCGATGCGCGCGCCGGCCGAGCGCACGTTGTGCTGCTGGTGCCCGGACTGGCCGGTCGCGACCGCGCGCCGGCGCGACCCCGGTCTGGCGGGTGCGCCGGTCGCGGTCGTGGGCTCCGGCGACCCGGGATCGCG
This sequence comes from Acidimicrobiia bacterium, assembly GCA_035650535.1. Lineage (GTDB taxonomy): Bacteria > Actinomycetota > Acidimicrobiia > IMCC26256 > PALSA-555 > DASRHL01. Next base: position 16,088 of record DASRHL010000111.1, on the reverse strand, counting down.
CCCGAGCCGCGGTCCGGTCGTGTGTGCCGCGTCGGCCGAGGCGCGCGCCGAGGGTGTCGTCGTGGGGTTGCGGCGGCGCGAGGCGGAAGCGCGGTGCCCGGGGCTCGTCGTCCTCGACGCCGATCCGGCCGCGGAGGCGCGCGCGTTCGAGGCCGTGGCGCGCGCGACGGAGCCGATCACGCCGCGGATCGAGCTCGTTCGACCGGGCCTGCTCTCGTTCCCCACGCGTGGCCCCTCGCGCTACTTCGGAGGCGACGCCGCGCTCGCACGGCGGGTGCTCGAGGCCGTCGCCGGAGTGGGCGTGGTCGACGCGCGCGTCGGCGTCGCCGACGGTGCGTTCGCGGCCCGACTCGCGGCGCGGCGCGCGACCGACGAGCCGTGCGTCGTCGCGCCCGGGGCGTCGGCGGCGTTCCTCGCCGACTGGCCGGTGGAGACCCTCGCCCCCACCTTCGAGGGTGGCGCCGACTTCGCGCACCTGCTCGTCCGCCTCGGCCTGCACACCCTCGGCGCCTTCGCCGCGCTCCCGGCCGGCGCCGTGCTGACGCGCTTCGGGCCCGACGGCGCGCGGGTGCACCGGCTCGCGTGCGGGCACGACGACGAGGTCGCCGTCCTCGTCGCGCCGCCGCCCGAACTCGTCGAGACGTGCGAGCTCGACCCGCCGGCGACGCGCGTCGACGAAGCCGCGTTCGCGGCGAAGGGCCTGGCCGACCGGCTGCTGGCCCGGCTCGACGAGTCGGGGTTGTCGTGCACCCAGGTCGTGATCGAGGCCGAGACCGAGCACGGCGAGCGCGTGAGCCGGTGCTGGCGTCACGAAGGGGTCCTCACACCGACCGCGCTCGTCGCGCGCGTCCGCTGGCAGCTCGAGGCGTGGCTGACCTCGAGCACCCGGCCCGGCGAGGACGACGAGGGCCGCGTCGACGACGCGACCGGCGGCCTGGTGCTGGTGCGGGTGCTGCCCGACCGGGTCGTGCCCGCGACCGGCCGCCAGCTCGGGTTCTGGGGCGGCGACGCCGCGGCCGGCGACCGGGCCGACCGTGCCCTGGCGCGCCTGCAGGGGATGCTCGGCCACGACGCGGTCGTCACCGGGGTCGTGGCGGGCGGGCGTTCGCCGGTCGAGCGGATCCGGTGGGTCCCGTGGGGCGAGCCGCGCGATCCCGGTCCGGCCGGCGTCGAGGCGCCGGGCTGGCCGGGCGCGGTCCCGGGCCCGGCGCCCGCCCGGGTGCACGACCCCCCGGTACCGGCGGCGCTGCTCGACGCCGCCGGCCGTCCCGTGGTCGTGTCGGGCCGGGGCGAGGCGTCGGCCCCGCCGGCCCGGCTCGAGTGTGCCGCCCTGCCCGAGGGCGGCGGGCCCGTCCTCGCCTGGGTCGGCCCGTGGCCCCACGACCTGCGCTGGTGGGACCTGCCCACCCGCCGCCGGCGCGCGCTCTGGCAGGTGGTCGTGGGCCGCGCGACGGACACCGGCGTCGCCTGCCTCGTCGCCGTCGAGCAGGGGACCGCGTCCGTCGAAGCCGTCTACGACTGATCCGGGACGACTCGGGTGCCGGCGCCCTGGGAGCCCCAGCGGAAGGTGCGGATCCTGTGTACGCGGAGCTGCATTGCCACACGAACTTCTCGTTCCTCGACGGCGCCAGTCACGCCGAGGAGCTGGTCGACGAGGCGAGCCGGCTCGGGCTCGCGGCGCTGGCCGTCACCGACCACGACGGCTTCTACGGCATCGTCCGCTTCGCCGAGGCGGCGCGCCCGGTCGGGCTGCCGACGGTCTTCGGCGCCGAGCTCACCCTCGAGCTGCCCCGGTCGACGATCCCGGGCGCGGCCGACCCGCCCGGCGAGCACCTGCTCGTGCTGGCCCAGGGCCCCGTGGGTCACGCCCGGCTCTCGCGCGCGATCAGCGCCGGCCAGCTCGCCGGCGAGAAGGGCGCGCCCCGCTTCACGCTCGAGACGCTCGCGACCGACGCCCGGGCCGCGGTGCACATCGCCGGCGCCCGCACGTCGGGCACGAACGACTCGTGGTTCGTGCTGACCGGGTGCCGCAAGGGTTCGGTCGTCCGCGCGCTCGTGGCCGACGGCCCGGCCGCGGCGCGCCGCAACCTCGACCGGCTCGTCGCCGCCTTCGGGCGCGACCGGGTGCTCGTCGAGCTGTGGGACCACGGCGACCCGCTCGACCGGCACCGCAACGACGCGCTCGCGGAGATCGCGGCGCGCGCCGGCGTCGACGTCGTCGCCACCAACAACGTGCACTACGCGACGTCGAGCCGGCGACCGCTCGCGACCGCGCTCGCGGCGGTGCGGGCCCGCCGTTCCCTCGACGAGCTCGACGGCTGGCTCCCGGCGGCCGGGCTCGCCCACCTGCGGAGCCCGGCCGAGCAGCTCCGCCGCTTCGCGCGCTGGCCGGGAGCGGTCGAGCGCACCGTCGACGTCGCGAACGCGTGCGCCTTCGATCTCCGGCTCGCGGCGCCGAACCTGCCCGACCTCGACGTCCCGCCCGGGCACACCGACATGTCGTGGCTGCGCGAGCTCACCCGCCGGGGCGCGGCCCGCCGCTACCCGGTCACGCATCCCCGGTACGAGCAGGCGCGACGCCAGCTCGAGTACGAGCTCGGCGTCATCGAGCAGCTCGGGTTCCCCGGGTACTTCCTGCTGCTCGTCGACATCGTCGAGTTCTGCAACCGCAACGGCATCTACTGCCAGGGCCGGGGGAGCGCGGCCAACAGCGCGGTCTGCTACGCGCTCGGCGTCACGAAGGCCGACGCGGTCGCGCTCGGCCTGCTGTTCGAACGGTTCCTCTCGCCCGAACGCGACGGCCCGCCCGACATCGACCTCGACATCGAGCACCAGCGGCGCGAGGAGGTCATCCAGTACGTCTACGACAAGTACGGGCGCGACCGCGCCGCGCAGGTCGCGAACGTGATCACCTACCGTCCGAAGAGCGCGCTGCGCGAGATGGCGAAGGCGGTCGGCGTCTCGCCGGGCCAGGCCGACGCGCTCACACGGTGGATCGACCGCTGGGGCCGCGACGCGGGCGCGTTCGAGGGGCTGAACGACACGCGCGACGCCCCGGCCGTCCCGCCCCTCGCGCTCGACCTCGCCAACCAGGTGCTCGACTACCCGCGCCACCTCGGCATCCACTCGGGCGGGATGGTGATGGCGGACCGGCCGCTGGTGGAGTTCTGCCCGGTCGAGTGGGCGCGTATGGAGAACCGCTCGGTGCTCCAGTGGGACAAGGACGACTGCGCGGCCGCCGGGCTCGTGAAGTTCGACCTGCTCGGGCTCGGGATGCTGACGATGCTGCACCTGGCCGTCGACCTGGTGCAGCAGCACGAGGGCGTCGAGATCGACCTGGCCACGATCCCCCAGGAGCCCGAGGTCTACGAGCTGTTGTGCGCGGCCGACACCGTCGGCGTGTTCCAGGTCGAGAGCCGGGCCCAGATGGCGACGCTGCCGCGGCTGCGGCCGGAGTGCTTCTACGACCTGGTCGTCGAGGTCGCGCTGATCCGCCCGGGCCCGATCCAGGGCGGGTCGGTGCACCCGTACCTCCGCCGGCGCAACGGCGAGGAGCCGGTCACGTACCCGCACCCGTGTCTCGAGCCCGCGTTGAGCAAGACGCTCGGCGTGCCGCTGTTCCAGGAGCAGCTCATGCAGATCGCGATCGACGCCGCCGGCTTCACGCCCGGCGAGGCCGACCGGCTGCGCCAGGCGATGGGGTCGAAGCGGTCGCGGGCGCGCATGGCCGCGATGCGGGAGCGGCTGCTGCAGGGGATGGCCGAGCGCGGGATCACGGGCGACACCGCCGAGGAGATCGCGACGAAGCTCGAGGCCTTCGCCCACTTCGGCTTCCCCGAGAGCCACTCGGTGAGCTTCGCCTACCTCGTGTACGCCAGCTCGTGGATGAAGCTCCACTACCCGGCCGAGTTCGCATGCGCGCTGCTCAACGCGCAACCCATGGGCTTCTACTCGCCCCACACGCTCGTGCGCGACGCGATCCGCCACGGGGTGCAGGTGCTCGGGCCCGACGTCAACCGGTCGCGTCGCGATTGCACGCTCGAATCCCGGACGGCCGACGTGCCGCCGGTCGGGTTCCCGCGGCCCGGTTGGCACGCGGACCCGTCGTCGCACGCCGTGCGCGTCGGGCTGCGTTACGTGCGTGGCCTCGCCGACGCGCTCCTCGACCGCATCGACGACGAGCGCGACGCGCACGGCCCGTTCACCTCTCTGGAGGACTTCACCCGCCGCACCGGCGCGCCCGTCGACACGCTCGAGGCGCTCGCGACCGCGGGGGCGTTCGGCTCGATCGACGTCGGCCGGCGCGACGCGCTCTGGGCCGCGGGCGCGTTGCGCGACGCGGCGCCCCACCGGCGCGGCCCGGTCGAGGCGGCGACGCTGCCGGGTGTCGTCACCGGGGTGGAGGCGCCCGCGCTCCCGGGCATGACCGAGGTCGAGGAGACCGCGGCCGACCTCTGGGCGACCGGGCTGTCGGCGAGCCGGCACCCGACCGAGTTCGTGCGGGCCGAGCTCGACGCGCGGGGGGTCGTGACCGCCGACGCGCTGCGAACCCTGCCCGACCGCTCGGTCGTCGAGGTCGGCGGGGTCGTCACCCACCGCCAGCAGCCCGACACCGCGAGCGGCGTGATCTTCCTCAACCTCGAGGACGAGACCGGCCTCGTCAACGTGATCGTCACCCCCGACGTGTGGAAGCGCTTCCGCAAGGTCGCCCGCACGTCGCCCGCGCTGCGCATCCGCGGCCTGCTCGAACGCCACCAGGGCGTCGTCAACCTGCTCGCCCACCGCATCGAAGCCCTGCCCCTCCGCCTCGCCGACCTCGTCAAATCCCGCGACTTCCGATAGGCGGTCCCTCCCGTTCTCTGAACGATTCACGTCGCATATCGAGGCGAATCGTTCAGAGAACGTGTGATGCCCTCCATGGCTCGAGTCTTCCCGACCGCGGCGCCGACGCGCGGCTACCGTCGGATGCCGATGGTGTCGAACTTCGACCACATGACGATCGTCGTCGCCGACGTCGAGGAGGCGACGAAGTTCTTCGGGCTCCTCGGCTTCGAGCACGACCGGACGGTCGTGATCTCCGGACCTCGGATCGAGGCCTACATGGGCGTCCCCGGGATCGAGGCCGACCACGTGACGCTGGTGCTCACGGGCTCGTCGCCTCGGCAGGAGGTGCAGCTCCTGCACTACCGGAACCCGGCGGCGCAGCCCGACGACGGATCGGGCGTCCTCGACCGCATCGGCTTCAACCACGTCTGCTTCGCGGTCGACGACCTCGACGCCACGGTCGAGCGGCTGCTGGCGGCGGGCGTCGAGCTGCGCAACACGCCGATGGACTTCCTCGACCGGCGGCTCGTGTTCCTGCGGGGCCCGAGCGACGTCGTCGTCGAGCTCGCGCAGTGGGTCACGCCCCGCCCGGCGTGACCCGGGGGCCGCGGCCGGCCCGGCCCGGATCGGATCGGCTCAGAGCGGCTGGACGAGCTTGAAGCGGGTGCCGGTCACGTCCGTCGCCTCGGCGAGCCGCCCGTAGGGCGTGTCGACCGCGGCCTCGACGACGGCGCCACCGAGCTCGACGGTCCGGGCGAGGGCGGCGTCGGCGTCCTCCACCGAGAAGTAGACGACCCAGCCCGCGGGCACACCCTCGGGCAGGAAGCCCGACGCGTCCATGATCCCGGCGAGCTGCTCGTCACCCGAGCGCAGCGTCGTGTAGCGGAAGTCGGGAGCGTCGCTCTCGACGTGGGTCGTCCAACCGAAGACCTCGCGGTAGAAGCGGACGGCCTCGTCGTACGCGCGTGTGTGGAGCTCGAACCAGCCCGGCGTACCCGGCTCCGCGTAGACGCCGAACCCGCGGTGGACCTTTGGCTGCCAGATCCCGATGCCGGCGCCGCCCGGGTCGACGACGTACCCCATGGTTCCGAGGTCGGCGACGTCCATCGGGGGCACGATCACCTGGGCGCCGTGGGCGACGGCGGCGTCGACCGTCTCGGCCGTGTCGTCGGAAGCCAGGTAGACGTTCCACACGTCCCCCGGGCCCTGGTCGTGGCCCTCGCTGCTCATGCACCCCGCCACCAGCACGCCGTCGGTCGAGAAGTTGACGTATCCGCCGAACTCGGGCCGCGGGTCCTCGGATGTCCAGCCGAAGAGGTCGCGGTAGAAGGCCCGGCTGCGGTCGGCATCCGAGGTGAAGAGCTCGATCCAGCACGGGGCGCCGGCAGGGGCGGTGTCACGCTTCGGCACGGGGTCTCCTTGTAGTCGTCCGCTCGCTCGAGCGATGTCCTGGCTCTACGACCGGCGTCGGGACCGGAAGTCATCGCGTCACGGGAGCCGGACGCCGTAGATCGTCTCGGCCGCCTCGCGTGACACGACCCCGGTCGCGACGTCGCGCCGGACCTCGGCCTCCGTGCGCTCCCTCGGATCGCCGAGCCCGCCGCCACCCGACGTCTCGACGACGAACGCGTCCCCCGCTTCCAGGCGGACGTTGACCGCCTTCGACGGGATGGGGACGACCCGGCCGGCGCGGGTGACCCGCAGGTACGCGCCCGGCCGGGCGTCGTGACCGCCGAGCCGTCCGGCCGGCGGCGAGGCGAAGCGGTCGGTGCGCACGCTGACGAGCCCGTCCTCGAGCAGCCGGAACGTCGTGCGCACCCCGGAACCGCCGCGCCACCGCCCGGCGCCGCCCGAGTCGGGGATGAGCTCGACGGCCTCCACGCGCAACCGGCAGCGCGCCTCGACGGGCTCGACCTGCGGGATCTGGTTGCGGCCGACCCCGAAGTGCAGACCGGTCGCGTCGACGCCGTCGTGCCCGACGGTCGCGCCGACGCCTCCGAAGTCGAACGAGTTGTGCAGCCAGTAGGGCGAGCCGACGCCCGCGATCGCGTACGCGTGGAGGATGCCGGAGCCCGCGATCATGTGGTCGGGGACGGCCTGGGTCAGCGCGTCGATGATCGCGTCGACGACGGCGTAGACCGCCATCATGCGCCCCCCGCACGGGTTCGGCGGCTCGGGGTCGAGCAGCGACCCGCGTGGGAACCGGGCCGCGACCGGGCGGAAGCAGCCGGCGTTCATCGGGATCGTCGGGTCGAGGAAGCAGCGCACGGCGAAGATCGCGGCGTCGAGCGCCTGCGACGAGCTCGAGTTGACCGGTGCCCGCACCTGCGCGCTCGTGCCCTCGAAGTCGAGCTCGATCGCGTCGCCGTCGACCCGTACCTCGACGTGGATGTCGTAGCTCCGCCCGGGGTTGAGACCGTCGTCGTCGATCACCGCGTGGCCGCGGTAGCGGCCGTCGGGGATGTGGTCGATGCCGGCACGGGTCAGCGCCTCGGTCTGGTCGAGGTACCGCTCGACGGCGCGGTCGAACGGCTCGGCGCCGTGCTCGCGGATCAGCGCGTCGACGCGGCGCGCCGCGACGAGGGTGCCGGCCGCGAGTGCGTCGATGTCGCCCACGGTCTCGGCGGGGGAGCGGCTGTTGAGCGCCACCAGCCGCGCCAGGTCCTCGTTGCGTTCGCCGTCGCGGATCCAGTGCATCGGCGGGATCTGGACGCCCTCCTCGAACGTCTCCATCGCCTGCGCGTTGATGCCGCCGTGGGCGGCGCCGCCGAGGTCGAGCACGTGGATCAGGCTGGCGGTGAAGTAGCGGACGGCGCCGTCGACGAAGACCGGCCGGCACAACATCACGTCGTTCGCATGCACACCGCCGCGGTACGGGTCGTTCGTGATGTAGACGTCGTCGGGCCCCATCGCGTCGAGCGGGACGTCGTCGAGGACGGCGCGCAGCTGCTCGGCCATGCCGCCGCTGTGCAGGATCGACGTGGCCGCCGCCTGCGCGATCAGCTCGCCGCGCCGGTCGAGGATGGCGGCGCCCGCGTCGGAGCCCTCGACGATGAACTGCGACCGGGCCGCGCGCACGACGGCGATGGCGGCCTCCTCGGCGGCCGCGGACAGCCCGTAGCGGATGACCTCGTCCTCGAGTGGCGAGATCACGCGGCTCCCTCCGGGTCGGTGTCCGTCGTCCGGGTCAGGACGACGGCGCGGCTCGGCTCCACCCGGGCCGTCCAACCGGCGGCCACCAGGACGGTCGCCTCGGGGGACTCGAGGAGCGCGGGGCCGACCACCGGTGTGTCGACGGGCACGGACGCGAGCCGGTGGACCGGCGTCGGCACGAAGGTGTCGGCGCCGGGCGACCAGACGGCCCGCACGGTCGTCGGGCCGGGGCCGCCCGGCTCTCCGGCGGTCGCCGGCCGGGCGAACCGGGCGTGCGGCACGGGCCACGCGGCGCGGAGCCGCACGCTGACGAGCTCGACGGGCCCGGGGTCGCCGACTCCGAACGCCTCGCGGTGCCGGCGGAAGAACGTCGCGCGCGCGGCGTCGACGGCGGCCTGGTCGACCGGGCCGTCGGGGAGCGGAACGGTCAGCTCGTGGGCCTGGCGCGGGTAGCGCACGTCGACGGCGCGTTCCGTGCGTACCGCGGCCCGGTCGGCGGCGCCGAGGTCGTCGACGGCGCTGTGCTCGAGCTCGTCGAACACCGTGGCCAAACGGTCGACGTCGACGGCGTCGGCGCCGAACGCGACCGTCCGGACGAGCTCGGTGCGCAGGTCGGACGCGAGCAGCCCGAGTGCGGACGCGACACCGCACGCCGGTGGGACGATCACGGTCGTGATGTCGAAGCGGTGTGCGATACGCGCCGCGTGGAGCGGACCCGCGCCGCCGGAGGCGACGATCGCGAAGCCGCGCGGGTCGACGCCCCGCTGCACGGTGACGACCTCGATGGCGCCCGCCATCGTCGCGTTCGCGATCTCGTGGATCGCCGCGGCTGCGGCTTCCACGCCGACGCCGAGGGGCCGGGCGACGTGCTGCTCGAGGGCCGCGCGGCTTGCGTCGGGATCGAAGGGCAACGCGGCGCCCGGTGCCCCGGCGGCGTCGGCGAAGCCGGCCGGGTCGAGGTAGCCGAGCACGACGCTGGCGTCGGTCACGGTCGGTGCCGTGCCGCCCAGCCCGTACCACGCCGGCCCGGGGTCCGACCCGGCCGACCGCGGGCCGACGTGCAGCGCCCCCGCGTCGTCGACCCAGGCGATGCTCCCGCCACCGGCCCCGACCTCCGCGAGGTCGATCGTCGGCGTCTTGATCGGGACCCCCGTCCCCGAGCGCCGCGTGCCGAAGCTGCCCCGCCCGCCGACCTGGAACTGGTGGGTCACGTCGGGCCGCCCACCCCGGATGACGGCGGCCTTCGCGGTCGTCCCGCCCATGTCGAACGCGATCACGTCCGCACGTCCGAGGTCCGCGCCCGCGACCTGCGCCGCGATCGCGCCGGCGGCCGGCCCCGACTCGATCGTCGCGACCGCGCGCCGGCACGCGAGCGAGACCGGCATGACGCCGCCGGCGGACTCCATGACGTGCAGCGGCGCGGCGACACCGAGCTCGCGCAGCCGGCGTTCGAGGTCGGTGAGGTAGCGCGCCATCAGCGGGCCCACGAACGCGGACATCGCCGTCGTCGTCGCCCGCTCGAACTCGCGCACCTCGGGCCAGATCTCGCTCGACAGGACGACCTCGACGTCCGGGTCGAGCGCCGCGCGGAGGAGCTCCCCGACTCGCCGTTCGTGGGCCGGGTTCGCGTAGGCGTGCAGCAGGCAGACCGCGACCGCCGTGGCGCCCGAGGCCGCGATCCGGTGGGCGACGGCGGTGACCGCCGGCTCGTCGAGCGGGACCTCGACGGCGCCGTCCGGACCGACGCGCTCGGGTACCTCGAAGGTGCGCGCGAGGTCGACGGCCGGAGGCGGCGGCCGGAAGAGCAGGTCGAAACGCTCGTCCTCGACGCGGGCGTGACGGCCGAGGTGCAGCAGGCTCCGGAACCCGCGGGTCGTGACGAAGGCGACCGGGGTCTCGCGGCGCTCCAGGATGGCGTTCGTCGCCAGGGTCGTCCCGTGGACGACGCGCGTGACGGCCGCGGGTTCGACGCCGGCCCGCTCGAGCGCGTGGGCGGCGCCCTCGACCGCGGCCCGCGCCGGCTCGGCGGCGGAGGTCAGGAGCTTGACGACGGCGACGACCCCGTCGGCACCCGCGAGCACGACGTCCGTGAACGTGCCGCCGATGTCGATGCCGAGCGCGAGCGCCATCCCGGGCCGCGCACCATAATTCGAACACTCGTTTGACGCAACCGCCTCCGGCGTGGCCTGTCTACGCTGCTCCCGTCCCCGAGAGGAAGGGCGTCAATTGGGGCGCGTGGCGCTGGAGCACGTCTCGAAGCGCTTCGACGACGTCACCGCCGTCGACGACCTCACGCTCGACATCGCCGACGAGGAGTTCCTCGTCCTGCTCGGCCCGTCCGGGTGCGGCAAGTCGACGGCGCTGCGGATGATCGCCGGCCTCGAGGAGCCCAGCGAGGGCACCATCACGATCGGCGACCGGGTCGTGAACGACGTCGAGGCGAAGGACCGCGACATCGCCATGGTGTTCCAGAGCTACGCGCTGTACCCGCACATGACGGTGCGCCGCAACATCGAGTTCCCGCTCCGCTCCCGAAGGATCGCCGCCGAGGAACGCAAGCACCTGGTGGACGACGCCGCCGCCAGCCTCGGTCTCGAGGACCTGCTCGACCGCAAGCCCGGGCAGCTCTCGGGCGGGCAACGCCAGCGGGTCGCGCTGGCGCGCGCGATCGTCCGCCGGCCGCAGGCGTTCCTCATGGATGAGCCGCTGTCGAACCTCGACGCGAAGCTGCGGGTGCAGACCCGGGCCGAGCTCGTCGAGCTGCAGCGCCGCCTCGCCGCGACCGTCGTCTACGTCACCCATGACCAGGTCGAGGCGATGACGATGGGGCACCGGATCGCCATCCTCGAGCGGGGCGTCCTGCAGCAGGTCGGCGCGCCCCAGGAGGTCTACGCACGCCCCGCGAACCTCTTCGTCGCGCGCTTCATCGGCAGCCCTCCGATGAACACGGTGACCGGCCGGGTCGTCGCCGACGGCGAGGGGCTCGCCGCGGAGCTGCCGGGCGGGCGCGTCCCGCTCGCGGCGCCGCTCGCGGCGGCCGTCGCGGCGGCGAACCTCGACGCGGTGGTCGTGGGGATGCGCCCCGAGGACCTGCGGCTCGCCGATCCGGCCGCTCCGACCCACGGGGTGGACGCGACGGTGTCGGTGATCGAGTCACTCGGGCACGAACGGCACGTCGTGTGCCGGCTCGACGACGGGCAGCTCGTGATCGTCCGTCAGGGCGCGCACGAGCCGGTGCCGGGCGAGATGGCGGGCGTGCGGCTCGTCGTCGACGCGGTGCACGTGTTCGATCCCACGTCGGGCGCCCGGGTGGGCGGATGAAGCAGGCGCGGCGGAGGCGCGAGCACGCCCTCGCGTACGGGCTGCTGGCGCCGGCGCTGGTCGTCTTCGCCCTCTTCGTCTTCTTCCCGCTCTTCAAGAACGTGTACCTGGGGTTCTTCAAGAACCCGCCCTTTCCGGGGCTCCCGAAGAAGTACGTCGGCTTCGACCAGTACCGCGACGTGCTCACGAGCCGTGACTTCCTCGAGAGCCTGAAGACGACCGCCCTCTTCGCGCTCCTGACCGTCCCCGTCGGCATCGCCCTCGGCCTGGGGCTGGCCGTCGTCGCGCACCAGCAGCTCAAGGGCATCGGGATCTACCGCACGATCTTCTCGTCGACCGTCGCGACCTCGGTGGCCGTGGCCGCCGTGATCTTCGGGACGTTGCTCAGCCCGCAGGTCGGCCTCTTGCCGTGGCTCGGCCTGACGACGGAGCCTCCGATCCTGCAGAACACCTCGTGGGCACTCGTCGCCGTCGCCGTCACGACGGTCTGGCAGACGCTCGGCCTGACCTTCATCCTGATGTCGGCGGGCCTCCAGAGCGTGCCCGACGACCTGCTCGAGGCGGCACGCGTCGACGGCGCCGGCGCGTGGTCCCGGTTCTGGCACGTGACGCTGCCGCTGATGTCGCCGACGATCTTCTTCGCCGTCGTCGTCGGCACGATCTTCGCCTTCCAGACCTTCGGCCAGATCGACCTGCTCACCCAGGGCGGCCCGCTGAAGAAGACGAACGTGCTGACGTACTTCATCTACACGACGTTGCGGAACCAGAGCGACCCGGGCAAGGCCGCCGTCCTGGCGGTGGCGTTGTTCTTCTTCACCATGCTGCTCGCGCTGGCGCAGATCCGGCTCCTCGAACGGCGGGTGTCGTATGAGCGGTGACCGGGTCTCGACGAGGGCGGACCGCCGCCGGCGCGTGCTCAAGACCGTGGGCCGTTACGCGCTCTTGACGTTCCTCGCCGTCGTCGTGCTCTTCCCGATCTACATCACGGTCGTGAGCTCGCTGCTCACGCCAGCACAGATCAGCCGGCAGCCGCCGACGTTCTTCCCGACCCATCCGAAGTTCAGCTCGTACAGCGACGCGTGGAGCGGCGCCCACTTCGGGACGTACCTCAAGAACAGCTTCGTCGTCACGATCGTCATCACCGTCGGTCAGGTCGTCACCGCGATCCTCGCCGGGTACGCGTTCGCGTTCCTCGAGTTCCCGTTCAAGCGGACGTTGTTCGTGGTGTTCCTGGCGACGTTGATGGTGCCGTTCGAGGTCACGATCGTGACGAACCTGACGACGGTCAGCGACCTCGGGATGTACGACAGCTACGCCGGTCTCGCGGTCCCGTTCCTCGCGACCGGATTCGGCGCGTTCCTCGTCCGCCAGGCATTCCTCACGCTGCCTCGTGACCTGCGCGACGCCGCCGCGCTCGACGGCTACGGCCACTGGCGGTTCATGACCCGGGTCGCGGTGCCGTTGGCGCGGCCCGCCGTCGCCGCCCTCGCGGTGTTCGCGTTCCTCGGCGCCTGGAACCAGTACCTGTGGCCGCTGCTCGTCACGAAGGACGACCGGTTGCGGACGGTCCAGATCGGCCTCCGCCAACTGTCGGGGCTCGCCCTGGGTTCCCCCAACGTCGTGTACGCCGGCGCCGTGATCGCCGTGGTGCCGCTCGTGATCCTCCTCCTGTTCTTCCAGAAGCACCTGGTCAGGGGCCTCACCAGCGGCGCCGTGAAGGGGTAGCCGGGGTCCGGTGCGCCAAGATGGCGTGATGAGCTTCAGGCGGGTCCTGACGGGCGGCGTCGCGATCGCGCTGGCGGTCGCCGGGGGGCTCACGGCGGTGGGCGCCGCACCGACCGCGGCCGGTGCCGCCGGGCCGTCGTGCCCGTTGAAGGCCCTCAGCAAGGCGAGCAAGCCGGTACAGATCACCTTCTGGCAGTCGCTGCCCCAGGCGAACCTCGCCGCGATCAACAAGCTGGTCGCGCAGTTCAACGCCTCGCAGACCGACGTGAAGGTGAACGTGGTCAGTCAGGTGAGCTACGACGACACGTTCACCAAGTACAAGGCCGGGCTCTCGAGCGGCGATCTGCCCGACATCGTCATGCTGCAGGAGACCGACCAGCAGCAGATGATCGACACCACCACCGTGCTCCCGTCGGGCGCCTGCGCCAAGGCCGACAAGTACAGCTTCTCCGACTTCCTGCCCCGCGTCGTCAGCTACTACACGGTCAAAGGACAGATGTACGCGATGCCGTTCAACGTGTCGGGCCCGGTCCTCTACTACAACAAGAAGTCGTTCACCGCCGCCGGCCTCGATCCCGAGAAGCCGCCGGCGTCGCTCGACGAGCTCGTCGCCGACGCGCAGAAGATCAAGGCGGCCGGGGCGGTCTCGAAGGCCCCGCTCGGGCTGAAGACGGAGCCGGGCTTCATCGAGCACATGATCGCCATCGGCGGCTCCACCTTCGTCAACAACGACAACGGCCGCAAGGCCCGTGCGACGAAGAGCACGTTCGACAACAAGACCGGCCGTCAGGTGTTCCAGACGCTCAGCACGATGGTGAAGAACGGGCTCGCCGAGCCGACGCCGGACTCGGGCACGGGGACGTTCAACGACCTGATCGGCATCGGCAACGGTCAGTTCGCGATGGCGTTCGACACGAGCGCCTCGCTCGGCACGATCAGCCAGTTCCTCGCGACGGGCGCGTACCCCAACGTCTCGCTCGGCGTCGCGCCGATGGTCGGTGCGTCGCCGAAGAAGGGCGGCGTCCTCGTGAGCGGCGGCGCGCTGTACATGGTCAACAAGTCGGAGCCGGCGAAGCAGGCCGCGGCCTGGAAGTTCCTCAAGTGGCTCGACGAGCCCGCCCAGCAGACCACGTGGTCGATCGACACGGGTTACATCCCGATCCGCAAGGCCGCCGCCGCGACGGCCGCCATGCAGGACTACTGGGCCAAGAACCCGGCCTACAAGGTCGCGTACGACCAGCTGCTCAGCGGGCCCAACACCGTCGCCACCGCCGGCTCCGTGATCGGCAACTACAAGGGCGTGCGCGATGCCGTCCGCGACGCCGAGAACTCCATGTTCCTCCAGGGCAAGGACCCGAGGGCGGCGCTGAAGGACGCGGCGTCCAACGCCAACTCGGCCATCTCCGACTACAACTCGCGCGTCGGCTGAGGCCGACGCGTGTTACGCGGCCTCCGCGAGGGTCGCGTCGAGCCAGTCGAAGACGCGCTGGTCGCGCACGAGCGGCGACTTCGGCTCACAGTGCCCCTCCGCGCCTTCGGACGTCGTGAAGCGGACGATGGTCTTCGGGCACTGCAACGCGTCGTACAGACGCTGCGACTGCCCGGGCCAGAACTGCTCGTGCTCGGGGTCGAGGACGAGCACGGGGCACCGGATCTGCTCGACGACACCCTCGAGGGTGTACTGCTGGACGGCCGCGAACGTCTCGAAGGCCGAGCTGAGCCCGTAGGGACGGCTCCGGAAGTCGAGCACGGCGCGCAGCCCCTTCGACACCTTCTCGGCGAAGCGGATGTCGCGGTCGAACTTCTCCTGCTCGCCCCGGTCGAGCAGCCGGCGCATGTTCGGCGGCAGGTGCTCGACCCACGACGTGCTCACGTCGAAGACGCCCGGGTCCGCGACCGCGGCCGCGATGCGGTGCTCGAACGCGACTGCCCGCGGAACCCAGTAGCCGGCCTGGCTGACGCCCGTGATCGCGATGCGTTTCGCGTCGACGTCCGGACGCGTCAGCAGGTAGTCGACGACGGGAGTCACGACCTGCTCCCAGTCGGGTCGGAAGTAGAGGTGCTGGAGGTACAGCGACGCGCCCTGGCCGGGACCGTCGAACGCGAGGGCGTTGTAGCCCCGCGCGAGCGCGGCGGCGCCGCCCTGGACCCACATCGCCGAGATCGGGCCGTCGCTGCCGTTGTTGAGGATCACGGTCGGGCGGGGCTCGTCGGGCGGCCCCGACCGCATGAAGTACCCGGGGAGCGTCGTGCCCTCGTAGGGGATCTCGACCGGCTCGAGCGGGGGGTCGCACAGCTCGGCGAACCGGTCGAAGCACCCCCGGTGGGCCATCCAGACGGGCAGGAGCCGCGAGCCCTCGTCGGTCGCGTCGATCACGTACAGCGCGTTGGCGTAGTAGGTCGCGGCGCGCAGGTACGCGCTCCGCGCGCTCACACGCCGGCCGGCGGCGGCGCACTCCTCGGCCGTCCCACGGACCCGGTCGGCCGTCTCCTGCCAACCCTCGAACCAGCCGTTCGCGTCGCCGTCGCGGATGCGGCCGGCCGTCGCCCACGCCTCGCCCGGGTCGGCGGCCTGGTACGAGCACGCTCCGAGCGTGAGCTCCATCGAGAACTCGAACTCTTCCCTCTTGAAGAAGCGCACGACTGCGAGCCTATGGCGGCGCGGCTAGCCTTGGTCGGTTCTCCGGGCCGGACGTCGTGGTCCGAACACGCCCGTCGAACCCCGAACGACACGAACATTCGCGAGAAGCCGTGAACGAGCCTCCGAGTCGCCGCCAATGCCGCGCCGCCTGCGCCCCGTACGGCGGTTCCGCGCGCTCGTCAGCGCGGACCCGACCGGTGTCCGAGCGGGCTTCGTCGCGCTCCTCATCAGCTCCGGGGGCGACCTCCTCTCCGGTCTGACGCTCGGCTCGATCACGGGCACGCTCGAGAAGCTGCCCGGCCTCCTCGTCCTCGTCCCGGCCGCGATCGGGATGCGCGGCAACATCTTCGGCGCTCTCGGCAGCCGTCTGGGTACGGCGATCCACGCCGGCACCTACCGGCTGTCGCGCCGGGCCGACACCCTG
>DASRHL010000110.1:0-2675 GCA_035650535.1 Acidimicrobiia bacterium | reverse complement strand
GGGGGGACGGGCGCGACCGGTGCGCAGGCACGATCCGCCCCGAGCACCGGGTCACTCGGGTTCGCCCGCCCGCGAGGCGAGCCGATCGGCTCAGATGGGAGCCGTGACCATCCCCGTCTCGTCCTTCGTGTCGAACGCGTCGGCGCCTCGGCCTGCTCACCGGTCGTGAGCTGCAGCCCGGCGTGCTGCGTGAGGTACGGACCGATCTCATTCGGCGCGAGCGCGTCGCTTCCGTTGGTTGGGAAGAAGATCTCCTGCGCCGTGAGCCGGTCGTGCACGTTGTCGTCGGCGAACTTGTAACCCCACGTCAGGAGCGATCCGGCGACGACGAGGACGATCGCCAGGATCAGTCCTCCCATCGCCGTGAGGGCGAGCCCGTGACCGCCGGTAGCATCGAGTCGATGGTTGTGATCTCGGAGGCCGACTTCCGCGCCGAGGCGCGAGCGTTCCTCGACGCGAACGCGGAGCGGCGCGTCGAGGAGAAGTTCCAGTGGGGCGAAGGCTCCGACAAGGTTGCCCTCCTCGAGGAGAAGACGCCGGAACAGGAGGCCGCCGAAGTCGCCGCCGCCCGTGCATGGAAGGCGACCGAGTTCGATGCCGGCTTCGGGTGGATCAGCGGTCCCGAGGAGTACGGCGGTCGCGCCCTCCCGCCCGCATACGAACGCGCCTACTCCGAGGAGTCGTCGGCGTACGCGATCCCGAACCAGGGGGTGTTCGCCATCGGCCTGGGGATGGTCGCACCGACGATCCTCGCCCACGCCGTCCCGGAGGTGCGGGCGCGCTACCTGCGCCCGCTGTACCGCGGCGACGTCATCGGTTGCCAGCTGTTCTCGGAGCCGGTCGCCGGTTCCGACCTCGCCGGCATCCAGACGCGGGCGGTGCGCGACGGCGACGAGTGGCGCATCAGCGGCCAGAAGGTGTGGACCTCGGGCGCGCACCTGAGCGACATCGGCGAGATCATCACGCGGACATCGCCCGACAAGCCGAAGCACAAGGGTTTGACGATGTTCGTCGTCGACATGCACGCACCCGGCGTCGACGTCCGACCGCTCCGCCAGATGACGGGCGGCGCGTCGTTCAACGAGGTGTTCTTCGACGAGGTCCGCGTCCCCGACACCCACCGTCTCGGCGACGTCGACGAGGGCTGGGGGGTCGCGCTCACGACGCTCATGAACGAGCGGGCGGCGATCGGTGGCGGCCGCGCCGGCGTCGGCAACCTCGGGTTCACACGCTTCGTCGAGCTCGCGCGCCATCTCGGCGTCGACGACGATCCCGTCATCCGCCAGCGGCTCGCGGACATCTACGTCCGGACCGCGGTCGCGCGCTACACCAACCTCCGCGCCATGGCGAAGGTGCGCGCCGGGCAGGTACCCGGTCCCGAGATGTCGATCGCGAAGCTGTCGCTCACCCAGAACATGCAGCTCATCGCCCAGTCACTCGCCGAGATCCTCGGGCCGAAGCTCACCGCGGACGCCGGCGAGTGGGGCACGTACGCGTGGTCGGAGTTCGTGCTGGGTATCCCGGGCGTGCGCATCGCGGGCGGCACCGACGAGATCATGCGCAACATCGTCGGCGAGCGGGTACTGGGATTGCCCAAAGAGCCGCAGGCCGGTTGACGCGGTGTTGCCATTCGAACGGCTCCGCTATCTCGCCCGCCATGCCGGCGACGACCGCGCCCTCGTGCTCGAGGCAGCCGACTGCCTCGCGGACTTCGCGTACGACCCGACCCAGCTGGTCACGGTGTGCCGCCGCCTCCTCGCGCACCACGCCCGCTGCGGACCGTTGTGGTGGCTCTGCGCGCGCGTGATCACCGCGCCCGACCCGGGCGACGGTGCGCGTGAGGCGACGCGCTTGATCGAATCCGACCGGACCGCGCGCCGGCTCGGCGCGTTGCTCCCGTTCCCCCACGACGAGCCGATCGCCGTCGTCGGTTGGCCCGAAGTCGTACGCGACGCGGTCGCCGACCGGACCGATCTCGATCTCGTCGCGATCCGGACGCGCGACGGTGCCACGCACCGGCAGATCCGGTGGCTGCGGGAGGAGCGCGCGGTGCGCGTCGTCGACGAGACCGACGCCATGGCGCTCGCGCCCTCGCATCTGCTCGTCGAGGTCCACGCGATGAGCCCCGCCCAGGCGGTCGTTCCCGAGGGCGTGAGCGATCTCCTCTGGGGCCTCGGCGGGGCGAAGCTGTGGCTCGTCGCCGGGGTCGGGCGGGTGTTGCCCGGCCGTCTCTTCGACGTGCTCCGCCGGGAGGTCGAGACCGGGGAGCCGGGTGTCGCCGATCCGGGCGTCGAGGTGATCGACGCCGACCGGGCGGAGCGCATCGCCGGGCCGGCCGGTCTCGACCCGCCCGAGCGGCTCGCGGGGCGGGTCGACTGCCCGGTGGCGCCCGAGCTGCTGCGCATCTGAGCCGGTCCGCGGACTCGCCCCGGTGGGCGTCTACGGTCACGAGCATGAGCGAGGTTCCCGTCCCGACCGACCGTGACCGGGCCCGCAACGACGCGACGTGTGACCTGTCGACGATCTGCATGATCTGCGGGACGCCGATGGCCGAGGAGCACGCGCACTACCGCTGCCCGGCATGCGGCTGGCGCGACTCCTGTTGCATGTGAGCGTGGCCGGCAATCCGCGCTCCCGACCGACCGGCGCCGATCCGTGCCCGGACTGACCGTCTA
>DASRHL010000109.1:0-9546 GCA_035650535.1 Acidimicrobiia bacterium | reverse complement strand
ACGCCGCGGGCACCGAGCGCGGCGACGCGCTTGGCTTCCGCGATGCAGGTGTCGACGTCCCAGGCGGGCATGATCGGCATCGGGAGGAGCCGGTTCCCGGAGTCGGCCTGGATCTCGGCCATCTGGTCGTTGTAGAGCTCGATCACCAGCCGGCACAGCGCCTCGTCTTCCACCGCGCCGAGGTCCTGGCCGCCGAGCCCGATGGTGCTCGGGAAGATGATCTGGGCGTCGATGCCGCACTCGTCGAGGACGGCCAGGCGAACCTTCGGGTCGTAGGCGCCGACGTGGATCTGGTCGATGGTCCAGTGGTGGAGGGCGAGGTCGGCGCTCTCCTTGTGGCCGTCGCGTCCGATGACGCCGGCCGCGGTGGCCATCCCCAGCTCGTGGCCGTCGAACACCCACTTGGGTTGGCCGTCGATGGTCTCGACGCGGGGCACGCGGTCCCGGTACGCGGGGGGTGCCGCCCTGGTGAAGAGGTCGTGCGGCTCCGTCCAGTGCGAGTCCGCGTCGATGATCAGCGTCTCGCCGTTCAACATACGCGTTGAGGTTAGGGTCGCGCGATGGCACGGGCAACAGTGGACGGCGTGTCCATCGCCTACGAGGTGATCGGCGAGGGTCGGCCCTGGGCGATCACCCCGGGTGGCAGGTTCAGCAAGGACTACCCCGGCGTGCGCGAGCTGGCCGAGGCCCTCGCCGCGGAGGGGAACCGGGTGCTCGTCTGGGACCGGCCGAACTGCGGCGAATCGGACGTCTGCTTCACCGGACCGTCCGAATCGGCGATGCAGGCCGACACGCTGGCCGCGCTCCTCCGGCACCTCGACATGGCGCCGGCGGTCATCGCCGGCGGCTCGGGCGGTTCACGCGTCTCGCTGCTCACCGCGGCGCGCCACCGCGAGGTCGCGTCCGGTCTCGCGCTGTGGTGGATCAGCGGCGGCGCGTTCGGTCTCATGAGCCTCGGTCTGCACTACTGCGGGCAGTCGCTCCTCGCGGCGTGGGAGGGGTCGATGGACGACGTCGTCGCGCTCCCGGAGTGGGAAGAGGTGCTGCAGCGCAACCCCGCGAACCGCCGGCGCTTCCTCGACCAGGACCGCCGCGAGTTCATCGAGACGATGGAGCGCTGGATGCTCGCCTACTGCCCCTGCGGCGACGAGGTCGTGCCCGGGCTCGCGGCAGCGGACGCCCGCTCGCTCGACGTACCCGCGCTCGTGTTCCGCAGCGGCGAGAGCGACGCGTTCCACACCCGTGCGACGTCGGAGCAGATCGCCGCCGCCCTGCCCAACGCCCGGCTCGTCGAACCGCCGTGGGGCGACCGCGAATGGATCGAGCGCCAGGCGGCACGCGAGGCGGGTGGCAGCCTCTTCGAACGCTGGCCCCTGCTCGTCCCGCAGCTCGCGGAGTGGGCGCGCGCGGTCGTCAGCTGACCGGCGCGTCGAAGCGGACGACGCCACGGATGTTGCGGCCGACGGCGAGGTCGGCGAACGCGTCGTTGATGGCGTCGAGCGTGTAGGTGCGCGTGATCAGCTTGTCGAGGGGGAGGCGGCCGCTGCGGTAGAGCGAGAGCCAGCGGCGCGCGTCGGCCGGCGGGTCCATGCCTCCGAAGACGGTGCCGGTGAACGACGCCTGTTTGTGTGCGAGGACGTCGGGGCTCACGGGGATGTAGTCGAGTCCCTGATCGGTGGCGCCGACCTGTACCGCCACACCACCCGGCGCGAGCGCGTCGATTGCGATCCGGTAGTGCTCCGCGAGGATCCGGTCGAGCGTGAGGATCACCCGGTCGACACCCCGGCCGTCGGTGATCTCGGCGAGCGACTCGGCGACTTCGGCGTCGCGCGCGTTCACGAAGTGCGTCGCGCCGAGATCGCGCGCGGCGTCCGCCTTGGATGCATGGATGTCGACGGCCACGACGCGAGCAGCGCCCGCCAGCACCGCGCCGAGCACGGCCGCGGCGCCGACGCCGCCCACGCCGATGACGGCGACGTCGTCGCCCGGCCGGGTCCCGGCGACGTTGACTGCGGCGCCGACGCCCGTCGACACACCGCAGGCGACGAGCGCCGCGCACGCCGGGTCGACGTCGCCCGGGACGACCAGGCAGTTCCGGGCAGGCGTGACCGTGTACTCGCCGAAGCTGCCGAGGCCGAGGAGCGTGCCGACGTTGTCGCCCCGCCCGTCGTGGAGCCGGAACGTGCCGTCGGGCAGGCGACCGTCGGTCGTCCACCGTTCGGCGCAGAACGTGCGCTGGTTGCGGCGGCACGGCCCGCACACGCCGCAGGGCCCGACGAACGTCTGCAGCACGTGGTCGCCCACGGCGATGCCGTGCACCCCGGGCCCGACCGATTCGACGACGCCGGCCCCCTCGTGACCGCCGACGCACGGCACCGAGCCGGGGAACCGCCCTTCGAGCACGTGCCGGTCGGAGCCGCAGATGCCGACCGCCTCCATGCGCAACAGCACCTCGCCGGCCCGGGGCTCGTCGAGCTCGAGCGTCTCGATCGAGAGCGGCCGCCCGTGCTCGCGCATCACCGCCGCCCTGGTCCGCATCGCATCCCCCTCCCGACGACCGGACCAGCATCGCAGCTGCGGGCGCCCGGGCGCCGCCGTGACAGTACCGGTGCTCCTCGCCACGATGTCCGGCACGTGGAGCTCGCGTCGCCGGCTACCCGGCGGGAGCAAGCAGTGGGCGGGCGAACTGGTCGAGCGTGGCGAGCGTGCGCGCGTGTGCCTGCGGGCCCATCGAGACGCGCCGGGCGCCGGCGGCAGCGAGCGCCGGCAGCGCGACGGCCGGGGTCCAGCTGGCGTTCACGGCCGCTCCGACCGCGCCGACGACCGTGCGGACGTCGTCGGGATCGGCCAGCCGCACCGGGAAGACGCAGTCGGCGCCGGCGTCGAGATACCGGCGGGCGCGGTCGACGATCTCGGCGAGCGCGGCGGCCCGGTCGTCCGTGTGCAGGAGGCAGTCGATGCGGGCGTTCAGCACGACCGGGACGCCCGCACGGGTCGCCGCGTCGCGCACGGCATGCAGGCGTGCGCCGACGACCCCGGGATCGAGGAGCCCACTCCCGCGCGCGTGGTCGGAGTCCTCGAGGTTGCAGCCGACGGCGCCCGCCTCCAGGAGGCGGTCGACGAGCTCGCCGGCCGGGAGCCCGTAACCGTCGAAGAGGTCCGCGGTGACGGGTACGTCGACGGCGTGCGTGATGCGCGCGATCGCCGCGAAGATCGTGTCGAGTGGCGCCTCGGGCGCGTCGGGGATCCCGAGCACCGCGGCCATCGCCGCGCTCGACGTACCGACGGCGCGCGCGCCGGCCGCGACCACGGTCGTAGCACTCGCCACGTCCCACGCGTTCACCAGAACGAGCGGATCACCCGGACGGTGCAGATCGAGCAATGTGGCCGCGCGCTCCGCAAGGTCGGTCGTCGGTCGGGAGATCTGCATGTCGGTCATCGGGCGTCTCCGGTGTCCAGGACCTGCTCCGGCAGCTCGAAGCGCGTGAACGCGTCGGCCGTCCGGAAGACGGTGATCTCGGTGATGGCGCCGCGCGCGTCCAGCGTGATGATGCTGAGCGCATGCGGGAGGTAGCGCGCCGAGCCCTCGTCCCAATCGAAGAGACCGAACGCGAGTTGCCCGTTGGCAGTCGTCGGGACGACCCGCCAGCGGGTCTCCGCGCGCAACGGTCCCGACGCGAGGAACTCGGCGACTTTGTCGCGCCCCGCGTACCACTCGCGCCACGGCGGCATGGTGAAGCACGCGTCGCTCGTCAGCATCGAGACCAGCGCGTCGACGTCGTGGCGCTCCCACGCGCTGACGTACCGGTCGACGATCTCGCGCAGTTGGTCGTCGCCGAGGGCGCGGAGCGTCGCGTGCTGGCTCGGTTCCGGGACGCGCGCCTCGACGGTCCGGTGCGCACGCTGCAACGCGCTGTCGATCGACGCCGGCGACGTGTCGAGCATCTCCGCGACCTCGCGCGCCGAGAAGCCGAGGACCTCGCGGAGGAGGAGGACGGCCCGCTGCCGCGCGGGCAGGTGCTGGAGCGCCGCCACGAACGCCAGCTCCACCGACTCGCGTTCCTCGTAGCGCAGCCCCTCGTCGGGGTAGGGCTCGAGCCAGACGGATTCGAGCAGGGGCTCGGTGGCGCGGTCGTGGGGGTCGGCGGGGCCGCCGTAGTCGACGGGGAGGACGCGCGTCGGTCGCCGCCGCACGACCTTCAGGCACGCGTTCGTCGTGACCGTGTAGAGCCACGACCGCAGCGAGCTGCGGCCCTCGAAGCCCGCAAGCCCGCGCCATGCGTCCACGAGCGCGTCCTGCAACGCGTCCTCGGCGTCGACGGCCGACCCGAGCATCCGGTAGCAGTGGGCGAGCAGCTCCGGGCGGTACGGGTCGACGAGGCTCGCGAACGCATCGTCGTCGCCGGCCTGCGCGGCCCGGAGAAGGTCGTGCTCGTTCATCGCGCGCTCTTCGCCTGCCATAGCGCGACCTCGCCGCCGTCGGGCACCGAGACGACACTTCGCCACCCGGCCGGCCCCTCACGGGGGTCGAGCATGACGGCCGCCCCGAGCGCCCGGGCCGTCTCCGTCGCGCGGCGGACGTCCGCGACGCCGACGTACGGGAGCCACAGCGCGCCCGGCGTCCCGCACTCGACGATCCCGCCGCCCACGGCGGAGCCAACGTCGAGTGAGAGGTACGAGCCCGTCAGCGACTCGATCCGCTCCGCCCGCCAGCCGAAGAGGCGGGCATAGAACGTGGCTGCCGCGTCGCGGTCGCCGGTGTGGAGCTCGAGGTGCACGACGCCACTCCCTCGTTGCACGGCGGTCACCCCACTGTCTCTCGCGGTGCCATCAGCTCGCCGCTTCCAGCACCGGCTCGGGCTCGGCCGGTTCCACGACCGTGACCCTCGCGCCCGCCGGCCGCCGACCGGGCAGTGCGAGCGCCGCGACCGCGCCGGCGACCGAGAGCACGGCCGCGACCCCCATCGCGGGCCCGAACCCGTCGACGAAGGCCTGCGCGGACGCGTAGCTCCCGCCGGCCGCGAAGACCGCCACGGCGACGGCGACGCCGAACACGCCGCCGAGCTCGCGCATCATGCTGTTCGCTCCGGCGGCCTTCCCGATCGCCTCGGCCTCGGCCGTGCCGACCGCGGAGTTCTGCGCTGCCGGGATCGCCATCGAGACGCCGACACCCGCGACCACGAACGGCGCGAGCATCCGGCCGTAGGCGAGGCCCGGTTCCGCGATGACCGCGAGCCACACCATGCCGGCGGCCTGCAGCGTCAGACCGGCCGCCAGCAGCGTGCGCTCGCCGACCCGGTTGGCCAGCGCGCCCGCGACGGGCGCCACGCAGATGAACGTCGCCGTCCACGGGATGAGCCGGACACCGGTGGCCAGCGGGCCGTACCCCAGACCCACCTGCAGCAGTTGGGCGTAGAAGAACACGGCGCCGAACAGCGACGCCATCGTGAAGAAGATCGCGGTGTTCCCGGCCGCGAAACCGCGCGAACGGAACAACCGGATGGGCAGCATCGGCTCGCGCGCCCGCCCCTCCCACAGGACGAACAGCACGAGCACCGCGACACCGACGACGAGGGCGGCGACCGTCTCCACGCTCGACCAACCGACCTGGTTGCCGCGCATCAGGCCCCAGACGATCCCGATCGCGCCGCCGGTCACGAGCCCGAGACCCCGGAGGTCGAGACCGGTGTCGGGCCCGAAGCTCTCGTCGACACGCGTGAGCACGAGCGGGATGGCCGCGAGCCCGATGGGGACGTTCAGCCAGAACACCCAGTGCCAGTCGATGCCCTCGACCACCGCGCCACCGATGAACGGGCCACTCGCCACCGCCAGGCCGGTGACCGCGCTGAACATGCCGATCGCCGCGCCGCGCTTCTCGGGAGGGAACGCGGCGGTCAGCAGCGCGAGCCCGAGCGGCATGATCAGCGCCGAACCCACGCCCTGCAGGGCACGGGCCGCGATCAACCAGCCGACGGACGGCGCCAGAGCGCTCGCGCCCGACGCCAGCGAGAACACCCCCAACCCGACCGCGAAGAGACGGCGCCGCCCGAAGCGGTCGCCGAGCGCGGCGGTGGTGATCAGCAGCACCGCGAAGCTGAGGTTGTAGGCGTTGACCGTCCACTCGAGCTGCTCCACCGTGGCGCCGAGGTCGAGCCGGATCCGGCTCAACGCGGTGGCGACGACGAGCGTGTCGAGTGCCGCCATCATGGAACCGATCCCCGTGAGGACCACCACCCATGCGGTCCGCGGCGGCCGCGGTCGAATCGATCGTGTGCTCGTGCCGGCTGCTCCTCTGCTCATACAGAAAGAGAGCCGCGCCGGGCTGCCGATCCATCGCGCCGAGACGAGATTTTCTCGGCCTCCGGGTGGGCGATCGTCGGGTCAGCCCTGGGCCCGGGGCAGGAGCGCCTGAACGGCCTCGATCGGATCGGCGCCCTCGGCGGTCTTGTCGTCCCGGTAGCGGCGGACCCGGGCGAAGCGCAGGGCCACGCCACCGGGGTAGCGGGTCGAGACCTGCACGCCGTCGAGCGCGACCTCGACGACGAGCTCGGGGCGCACGTGCACGGTGATGCCGTCGCGGCCGATCTCGCGGGAGAGGAGCTCGTTCGTCTGCCACTCCAACATCGCGTCGGTCAGCCCCTTGAACGTCTTCCCGACCATGACGAACGCACCGTCGTGCCCGCGGGCGCCGAGATGCAGGTTCGACAGCCACCCGCGCCGCCGGCCGTGGCCCCACTCCGCGGCGAGCACGACGAGGTCGAGCGTGCGCACCGGCTTGACCTTGCGCCACGCGCTCCCGCGGCGGCCGGCTTCGTACGTCGAGTCGAGGGCCTTGACCATCACTCCCTCGTGCCCGGCCTCGAGCGCGCGCTCGAGCACGGCCGCCGCCTCGTCGGGGGACGCCGTCACCGCGCCGGGGATCCGGCGGCCGCCCACCAGGCTCTGCACGAGCTCGAGCCGTTCGCCGAGGGGACGCCCGATGACGTCGTCACCGTCGACGTGCAGCACGTCGAAGAAGAACGCTTCGAGCGCGCCGCCGGCGCCGGCGTCGGTCTCCGGCCCCCGCCCGAACGAGCTCATCGTGTCCTGGAACGCGTGCGGCCGTGCCTCGTCGTCGACGCCGATCGCCTCGCCGTCGAGGACGATCGCCCGGACGGGCAGGGTCCTGGCCCATTCGGCCACGCTCTGCAGGCGGGGCGTGACGTCGTTGAGGTTGCGGGTGTAGATCCGCACGTCGTCGTCGGCCCGGTGCACCTGGATGCGCGCGCCGTCGAGCTTCCACTCCACCGACGCGGTGCCGACGTCCGCGAGCGCGGCCGAGACGTCCGGAGCGCTCGCCGCGAGCATCGGCAGCACGCCGCGGCCCACGACGAGGCCGACCGCGTCGAGCCCGGCAGGTCCCTCGGTCAGCGCGACCGTCGCCGTGTGGCCCAGGTCACCCGAGAGCATCGCGGCCCGGCGGACGAGCGCGGCAGGCACCGACGCGGCGCGTGCGACCGCGTCGGCCATGAGCCCCCCGAGCGCACCCTGGCGCAGCTCACCGACGAGCAGGCGCCGGAGGAAGTCGGCCTCGGCCGCTGTGGCCCGCCCGAAGACGCCGCGCAGGAGCTGCCGGCGCGCGGACGCGGATCCACTTCCCACCGTCGCCCGGAGCTGGTCGAGGGCGCGGTCGACGTCGGCGATCGTGAGCACCGGAGCGGGCGCGGGCGCCACGTCGAGACCCGAGACGGTGGCCCAGCCGACGCCGATGCGCCCCTGGCGCGGCTC
The DNA here is from genome assembly GCA_035650535.1 of Acidimicrobiia bacterium. Classification (GTDB taxonomy): domain Bacteria; phylum Actinomycetota; class Acidimicrobiia; order IMCC26256; family PALSA-555; genus DASRHL01. The sequence continues at coordinate 1,779 of DASRHL010000109.1, read as the reverse complement.
GCCGACCAGAAACCCGACGACCGGCTCGATCTCCTCGGGCGCCGCCCGGACCAGGAGCTCGGCCAGCGACGCGATCTTCGCCGACCTCGCCCGCGTCGACGCGACCGCCTCCGACGTCGCGACGAGATCGGCCAGCAGCACGGCGCCCAGTGTGCCGGACCGCCGAACCGTGGCCCCGTGTACCCTCCGGCCGGCGACCGCGGAGACCGGAGGCGGCGACGATGCGCCATGAGTGTGAGGCGAGCGTGACCGTGGCGGCCGTACCGGAGGCGGTGTGGGCGGTCGTTTCCGACGTGACCCGCGTCGGTGAGTGGAGCGGGGAGTGCCGGGGATGCGAGTGGGTCGGCGATGCGCGCGGCCCCGCGGTGGGCGCGCGCTTCCGGGGCCGGAACCGTCGCGGCGGGTTCCGCTGGACGCGGCTCAACGAGGTGGTCACGGCGGATGCGCCGCACACGCTCGTGTGGCGCACGCTCGCCCGGACGCCCTACTTCGACTCGACCGAGTGGCGGATCACGCTCGCCGACGACGGCGCCGGAGGGACCCGGGTCACCGAGTCGTTCCAGCTACTGAAGATGTCTCGCCTGTTCGAACGGCTCCTGTGGGTCGTGATGCCCGCCCACCGCGATCGGAGCGGCGACCTCGCCGCCGACCTGGGGCGCCTGAAGGTCGTGGTCGAATCGGCCGCGCGGCCCGCCCCGGGCGGTCCGGGGTGACGCGGATCAGGACCGGGGCTCGTCGGCGGCCTGCGTCGGCGCCGGCAGTCGGGCCGAACGCAGCATCTTCGCCATCGACTCGAGGATCTTCCACGCGATCGCCCCGTTCTCCTGGACCAACGGGCGGAAGTCCCAGTACGTGAGGCCGTGGCAGACGAGGTCGGATCTCGCGGTGATCGTCGCCATCCGCTGGCCCTCGTCGATGAGGGCGATCTCGCCGAAGTGATCGCCGGCGCGGAGCACGCCACGCTCCTGACCGCCGATCGACACCGTCGCTTCCCCCGACTCGATGAGGAAGAACGCGGCGCCGCCTGACCCCTCACGGATGACCGTCTCGCCGGCGGCGAAGTGGCGGATCTTGAACCTGCTCGCGATCTGGTCGATCTCCTCGGGGGCGAGGCCGGCGAACAGCGAGACGCCCGGGAGCGCCGCGGCGGGGTCGCTGACCGTGTCGTCGGATCGGGCGGGTTGGCGCGACGAGCCGGTGGTCACCGCTCGGCACTGCAACAGGTAGAGCGTCCCGTCCGCGAAGGCCCATTCGATGTCGCGGGCCTTGCCGTACACCTCCTCGCACCGGTGCGCCAGGTCGTTCAACTGCCGGACCTGGTCGTCGTCGAGGGACAACCGCTCCGTCAGCTCGGCGGGCACGTCAGCCTGCACCGTCCCGCCGGTCGGCAGCGACCGGATCGCGACGCGCTTCAGGCCGGGCGACCGCTCCAACACCTCGCCCGTGCGGTCGACACGGTACGTGTCGGGGATCACGAGCCCGGCGACGACCGCTTCACCGAGTCCCCAACTCGCCTCGATCACCCGCTCGTCCGCGCCCGTGACCGGGTTCTCGGTGAACATGACGCCCGCGACGTCGGGATCGAGCAGCGACTGGACGACGACCCCGACGCTCGGTCGCGTGAAGAGCCCCACCCGCTGGCGGTAGGTGATCGCCGAGTCGGAGTTCGCCGACCACCAGATCTCGCGGACCGCGGTCCCGACATCGTCGGGCGACGGGACGTTCAGGAGGGTCAGGTGCTGGCCGGCGAAGCTCGAATCGGCGCCGTCCTCGTCGACC
>DASRHL010000108.1:0-8687 GCA_035650535.1 Acidimicrobiia bacterium | reverse complement strand
TCGACGGCTGCATCGCGACCGCCGACGCCCTGCCCGAGGTCGTCGACGCGGTGGCCGGGCGGGCCGAGGTCTACGTCGACGGCGGAGTCCGCAACGGCGTCGACGTGCTCAAGGGCCTCGCGCTCGGCGCTCGGGCCGTGATGGTCGGGCGGCCGGTGGTCTGGGGCCTCGCGGTCGGCGGCGAGGCGGGCGCGGCCGCGGTGCTCGCCCAGCTCACCGCCGAGCTCGGTCGCGCCATGGCGCTGTGCGGCGCCGCGACCCTCGACGCGATCGATGCCGACCTGCTCTGGCGGGGTCCCGGGCGGGATGCTTGACCCGGCCGCAGGGGGCCGGGGAAGCTACGAACGTGCTCACCGCCGAGCGACACGAGTACGCCGACCTCGACGCGCTGCAGGACGACTACCACCGCCGGGGCTGGACCGACGGCCTGCCCGTCGTGCCACCGACGCCGGAGCGGGTCGAGGCGTTCCTGGCGGTCGTCGGGCTCGACCCGGGCGCCGTCGTCGGCACCGTCCCGACCCGTGACGCCACCGTCACGGCCGAGGTCGTCGCGATCAACGCGGTGATGGCGGGATGCGCTCCCGAGTACATGCCGGTGGTGCTCGCCGCCGTCCGGGCCCACCTGAACGAGATGGCGAACTGCCATTCCACGACCGGGACGCTGTCGGGTGCGGCGCAGATCGTGGTGGTGAACGGGCCGGTCCGCAACGAGATCGGCGTCCACGGTGGCGCCGGCTGCTTCGGGCCCGGGTGGCGCGCCAACGCGACCATCGGCCGGGCGCTGCGCCTCGTGATCCGCAACGGCTGTCGCGCCGTGCCGGGCGTGTTCGACCGGGCGTCGTTCTCGACGCCGGCGCGCTACGCGTTCTGCTTCGGCGAGGACGAGGAGAACAGCCCGTGGACGCCGATGCACGTCGAGCGCGGGTTCGCGCCCGACCAGAGCGCGGTCACCGTGCACTCGACGATGACGATGCTGGCCGCGGGCGACTACGCGAGCCGCAGCGCCGAGGGCGTCGCGGACACGATCATCCGGACGCTGCGCCGCCAGGGGACGGCCGGCGACAAGTGGCTGGGCGACGACACCAACGTGCTGCTCGTCGTCGGCCCCGAGCAGCGGCGCTGGTTCGCGGAGGCGGGCTGGTCGAAGGACGACTTCCGGGCCTACGCGTGGGACCGGTTGCACGCGCCGCCCCAGCCCGGCGAGGGCACCGTGAAGCTGGGCAGGCCCGAAGGGCTCCTCATGGTCGCCGCCGGCGGCCCGGGGATGCCCGAGACGTGGATCATGTTCCCGCACCTCGGCCGCGCCATCACCGAACCGGTGCCGGCACGCGCCGACGTCTGAGCAAGCCGGACCGAAGGGAGAACGCGTGACACTCATCGGACTCGATCCGACGAGCGGGCCGCCGCCTGCGGCGGAGGAGCGGTCGCTCGCCCGCCGGCCCGAGCGTCTCGACGGCGCGGTGGTCGGACTGGTGATCAACGGCCTCGGCCGGGCCGAGGACTTCTTGGGCGTGCTCTACGAGGAGCTCGCGGCGAAGGTCCCGGTCGTGGCGGCGCTCCCGGTCGTGAAGAGCGGCGTCTCGGTCCCGCCCGAACCCGGCGACTGGAGCCGGCTGACCTCGGAGGTGTCGGTCGCGATCACCGGCTTCGGTGGTTGAGGCTCGTGTAGTGCGCGCAGTTTGCGCGACGCCGCCGAGCTCGAATGGGCGGGCATCCCGTCCGTCGCCGTCATCCACGAAGCGCTCGCCCCGACCGCGGAGGCGATGGCGAAGGTCAGTGGGCTCCCGGGTTACCGCTTCGCGACCGTCGGCTACCCGCACCCACCGCTGTGCACGTGGAGCGACGACGAGATCCGCGAGCTCGCGCGCGAGCTCGTCCCGACCGTCGTGGAGCTCCTGAGCGCGCCGGAGGGCGCCTGAGCGGGCGTCGCGAGAGCGGTATCCGGCTCGCTGATCAGCGGCGAGTGCGCTTCATCTGGTCCGACAACTGCTGTTCGAGGAAGCGCAGGATGCCCTGGTGCTTCTCGGTATCGCGCTGCATGAGCTCGACGAGGAGCGGCCACACGGACGTCCCACGCAGGTCGCGGAGCTGCCTCGACAGCCGCTTGAGCTCCTGCTCGTCGGAACGCTCGCGGGCGAGCAGCTCGCGCGTCGCGTCCAGCAGCTCGTCGGCGTTGGTGGCGTTGCGGATGAGCGGGACGGCGAGCCCGTCGGGGTGCTCCACGATGCTGCGGATCGCGTTGGCGAGCTCCGTGAAGAGGCGGTGGTGGCGGATCTCGTCCTCGACGATCAGCTCCACGCAGTACGTCACGTAGTCGGCGTCGGAACTCTCCGCGAGCTTCCGGTACTCGGACAGGAGCGCACCCTCCTGCTCCATGTGCTCGGTCAGGTGCCGGAGCAGGTCGGCTTCCCATACCGACAGGCCCGGGGGCGTTGCCACGTTCGTCATCGCGTCCTCCTCGTCGAAGCGCGCCGCACCCTCCGTGCGCGTCGTACGTCTCGACGATGATGGGGCGGCGCGGCGAGCCGGACCAGGGTCCGAAGCCCCTGCCGCCCGGGGACTTTCTCCGACCGGGCCGGCGGCCGGTCGGGCGGCGTCAGGCGGTGAGGGCGGTCAGGCGGTGCAGGCGGCGTCAGGCGGTGAGGTCGGCGAAGCGGACGACCGTCGCCTCAGGGGTCGGGACGTCGCCCTCGGGGAGGAAGTAGCGCCAGTAGACCTGGCCCGACGGGCGGCCCTCGGTGTCGATCCAGTTCGGGACGCCCGGGTCGTGGTGGGCGAGCACCATTCGCCAGCTGCCGTCCGGCTCGAGCACCGTGTTCGAGCGGTTGAGCGACACGCGGCGGTTCACGTAGTCGTAGGTCTGCAGGAAGCGGTTCCAGATCGACACGTTGGCGAACACGCACGCCGGCCAACGCCCGGTGATCACGAGCGCCTCGTCGGGACCGAGCGCGTACGGCGCGACGGAGTAGGCGGCGTCGAAGGCCGAGAACGCCATGTCGCCGGGCCGCTCGGGCTTCGGGAACACGTTCGGCACCGTCCCCACCCACGACGGGAGCGCGACGGTCCCGCGCGGTGGCTGCTCCACGGTGCGGCCCCGCAGATAGGTCGTGACCCGCTTGATGCCCGCCGCGATCGAGTCGTCGTCCCAGGGCGCGGGCGGCCCGACCGGCTCGACGGTGCTGATCGTCAGCGGCACCACCTTGTTGGGGTCGGCGGCAACCGGTTCGGGCTCCTCGAAGTAGTGCCGGGTGATCACGGCGGCGGCGTCGTCGGGGAGCGCGAGCCAGTTGCGGTCACGCGGCGGGCCGCCGAGGAAGATCTCGTAGCTGCCGTCGGGTGCGACGTCGATCTGCGTGTCGTTGAGGACGCCCGCCGTCCGCGTCGAGTAGCGGCCCTCGGTTGCGCCCGCCTCGACGGTGAACGACGTGTAGACCGCCCCCGCGAGGTTGCCGGTGACGTGGTACTCGCGCTTCGGGTTCACCGCGGCCTCGAAGTAGATCGCGTCCGGGTTGTCGCCCAGCGCCTTGCGCGTCGGGGTGACGATGCGGCGCCAGGTCGGGCGGTCCGGATCGAGCTCGAACTGCATCACGACCGCGCTCTCGACCAGGTGCATCAGCAGCCGGTGCCCGTCGGCGTCGTCACGCGCGTCGCTGACGCCCCACTCCGGGCTCAGGTAGCGGGTGTCGATCTCGGCGAGGGTGTCGAGCAGCTCGCGGAAGGCGGCTCGGCTCGCGGTCTCGGCCATGGCGGTGACCTCCGGGTCGGATGCGTGGCGGCATCCTGTCACGGCGACGCGGCTGACGGCGCCGGCTCGGAGCCCGCGACCGCCCAGCCCCGGCGGGTGAACCCCCGCTCGAGCACCCGGTCGAGCAGGCCCTCCGACAGGTACTCGGGGTAGTCGAGCGCGTTGACGGGCCGGGCGAGCTGGCCCGGGTAGCCGATGCGCTCCCGCACGCCCGGGTCGAGGTAGTAGCCGCCGGCGACCGCGAGCTCGACCGCGTGCAGCGCGGGGCGGTCGGACGCCGCGAGGGCGTCGAGCCGGGCGCGCGCGTCGGTTACCGGCTCGGCGAGGGCGCGCCGGAGCGGCTCGGTGAGGTCGGGCCGGGCGTCGAGCACCCGGTCGGCCAGCGAATCCGCGATGCCCAGCTCGCGTGCCGACGGCATGCCGTCGGCCGCGGGGATCAGCACGTCGGCCAGCGCCCCCAACCGCTCGCGCTCGACCTCGCCGAGCCCTTCGCCGTTCTTGGCACGCTGAACACCGCTCTTCGGCGTTCTGCGTGCCAAGAACGCGTTGGGAACGGCGAACGGGCGCCGGTGGTCGGGGACGGGGATGCGCGCGCGGTGCTCGAGGAGGTGGTCGGCGGCGCGCAGCGCCAACGCGCAGATCGTGCTCGTGGGATTGGCGGCACCGGCGGTGACGAACACGCTGCCGTCGAGGATGCCGAGATTGGGAACGTCGTGCGCGAGGCCCCACGGATCGACCACGGACGTGCGCGGATCGGTCCCCATGCGGGCGGTGCCCATGAAGTGCCCGTTGGCCGGGTAGCGGTTCACCTCGATCGTGTGCGCCCCCGCCTCGTGGAGCGACTCCGAGCTCCGCTCCACGTTCCAGTCCATGATCCGGCGCGTGTTCTCGGGGATGCGGTAGACGACCTTCGGCGCCGCGATGCCCGACGAGTCGACCATGGTGGGCGACAGCTCGACGCGGTTCTCCTCGTCTGGCAGGTCCTCGGCGATGAGGCCCCACATCGTCGTGTGGCCGAACCGCTGGCGGAACGCGCGGTGGTGCCCGGGACCCCACGTCCCCCCGTTCGCGAGCGCGGCGACCAGCGGCCCGGCCGTGCCGCCCAGCGCCCAGCGGGCCCCGCGCACGAACCCGCGCGACTCGTCGGTCTCGTAGAACTGCAGCGACTGGATCGTCGAGCCCTTCTGGCCCTGCCAGCTCTCGAGGTCGTCGTCGAAGATCCCGAGGACGGTCGCGAGCGGGTGCAGCATGAGCCGCCGGCCGACGAGACCCGACGAGTTGGCGAGACCGTCGGGATGTGACGCGTCCGCGGACGCGAGCAGCAGGCGCGCGGTGCCGATCCCGTTCGCGGCCAGCAGCACGACGTCGGCGGCCTGCAGGTGCTCGTGGCCATCGCGGTCGACCCACTCCGCGCCGCTCACCCGGCCTCGCCCGTCGGTGACGAGGCGCCGGACGCGCGCCCCCGTCACGAGACGCGCGCCGCATGCGATCGCCTGCGGCCAGTGCGTGAGGTCGGTCGACGCCTTCGCACCCTCGCCGCAGCCCGACATGCACGTGCCCCGCTGCACGCACGCGTGCCGCCCTTCGTACGGCGCGGACAGGATCGCGTTGGTGTCGGGCCACCAGTGCCAGCCGAGCCGGTCGTGGGCCCGGGCGACGAGCAGGCCGGCGCGGCCGATCGGCAGCGGCGGCAGCGGCGGATCGGCGCCGGGCGGGTACGCCGGGTTGCCCCCCAGTCCCGACACCCCGATCTGCGCGTCGGTGCGCTCGTACCAGGGGAGCAGCTCCTCGTAGGTGAGCGGCCAGTCGTCGGCGACGCCGTCGAGGGAGCGGACGCGGAAGTCGGACGGCAGTAGCCGCGGCCACTGCGCGGCGTACAGGATCATGCCGCCGCCGACGCCGTTGAAGTTGAGGACCCCGACGTCGGAGTCCGACACGTCGACCGGGTAGTCGGCCGGCGCGCCGCGGACGTTGGGCGAGCTCGACCACTGCTTGCGGGCGGTCAGCTCCCAGTCGGGCTCGGCGCCGCGGTACTGCGACCGGTCGGGCCAGTCGCCCTGTTCGAGGCACACCACCCGCAGCCCCGCCTCGGCCAGCCGCCGGGCCGCGACGCCGCCCGACGCGCCCGCGCCGACGACCAGGACGTCCGCATGGGCGCGCTCGCTCATTCCTCTCCCGCGGGTCGCGTCCCGATGATGCCGGTGCGCTCGAGCTCGGCCAGCTCGGACGGGTCGACGCCGAGCGCGGTGAGGATCTCGGCGTTGTGCTGGCCGAGGAGCGGCGCCGGGTGGCGGATCCAGCGGCCGCCGGGGGCCGCGTCGAGGCTCGCGAAGCGGAATGGGACCGTCGGCACCAGGCGCCGGCCCACGACCGGATGGTCGACGTCCTCGTGGAAGCCGCGGTGCGCGAGCTGCGGGTTCGCGACCGTCAGCCGCGCGTCGCGCGGCGCCGCGGCCGGGACGCCGTGGCGCAGCAGCACGGTCGCCGCGTGGTCGGCGTCGAGTGGCGCGCACCACTCGCCGATGCGCTCGTCGAGGAAGTCGTGGCGTGCCCGCCGGCCCGCGTACGTGTCGAGCGCGGGGTCGGCAGCCCAGCCGGGATCGCCGAGCGCGGCCCGCAGCCCCCGCCAGTGCTCGTCGGTCGCGACCGACACCGCGAGCCACCGGTCGAAGCCCGCGCACCGGTACAGGCCCTGGGGCGCGACGTGCGGTCCGCGGTTGCCGTCGCGCCCGAGCACGTTGCCGTACGCGCTGCGCTCGATCGCGATCTCGGCGGCCGCGTTCAACGCCCCCTCGACCATGGTCACCTCGAAGTGGCTGCCGAGGCCGGTCGCGTCGCGGCGCGCCAGCCCGACGACGAGCGCGAACGCGGCGTGCATGCCGGCGTTCGGATCGCTCGGGCCGCGCTGGATGCGGGGTTGGTCGTACGCGTGGCCGGTGATCCACGCGAGTCCGCTCACCTGCTCCATCGTCTGCGCGAACCCGCTGTTGTCGCGCCACGGGCCGGACAGGCCGAACGCGGGCATGCGCACGAGGATGCAGCGGTCGTTCAGCTCCCGGATCCGCTCCCGGGTGAAACCGAAGTTGGCCATCACCCTCGGGGTGAAGTTCTCGATGATCGCGTCGCTCTCGCGGACGAGCCGCGCGAGCAGCTCGCGCCCGGCGGACCGGGTCAGGTCGAGGGTGAGGTTGCGCTTGTTCGCGTTCGCGCACAGATAGTGGGTCGCCCGCTCCCACCACTCGCCGTCCGAGCCGTGCAGCCGCCCGGTCATGCGCATGCCGTCAATCCGGCCCACCGACTCGACGTGGATCACGTCGGCGCCGAGCATGGCGATCATGCCCGCCGCCACCGGGCCGGCCCACCATGCGGTCAGGTCGATGACGCGGACGCCGTCGAGCGGCAGGCGGCGCGTCTCCGTCGGAGCCGCCCGTTGCACGGGACGGGCCTCGACGCGGCCCGTGTGCTCGCCGAGCCGGGGCGCGGCCCGGGGCGGCGGCGGGTCCTCGTCGTCGAGGCGCCACGCCGGCCGAGGCATCTTGAACGTGCCGGTCGGGTCGTCGACGAAGACGCCCCGTTCGCGGAAGTGCTCGCACTTGAAGATCGAGTCGCCGTCGAGCACGGGCGCGACCGGGATGCGCAGCTCCGACGCGCGCTTGACCACATCGGCCGTCGTGTGGCGCGTCGTCCACGCGTGGACGGCCTCGTTCCACTCGGTCCACCGCTTCTGGCGGCCGGCGAACGTGGCGAGCTCCGCGTCGCCGAGGAGGTCGCGGCGCTCGATCAACTCGAGGAACGCGTCGAACTGGGCGCGGCTGTTCGTGCAGAAGCCGACATAGCCGTCGAGGGTCGGTTCGATCGACGGCGTCTCGAATGTCCGGTGCACCGTCGTCACGGGTGGGCTGCCCGCGAGCTGGTACGCGAGCTGGCCGTAGCTGCCGCCGGCGATGTTCATCGTCTCCATGACCGAGAAGTCGATGTGCTCGCCGTGCCCCGTGAGGCGCGCGTAGCGCGCGGCCGCGGCGACTGCGACCGCCGCGAACGTTCCGGCGACCCACTCGCTGATCCGGCCGCCGGCCATGATCGGCACCTGGTCGGGGCCGCCCCGCCCGGCGAGGCCGCCCGACTCCGCCTGCACGGTGAACTCGGTGCACGGTCGCCCGGCGTAGGGCCCGGTCCGGCCGAACGGCGTGATCGACAGCACCACGAGGCCGGGGTGGCGGGCGCACAACGCCGGGGCGTCGAACTCGTCCGCCGCGAAACTGTCGACGACGACGTCGGCGGATGCCACGAGCTGCTCGACGAGCGCGTCGCCCGGCTGCCCCGCGACCGAGCGGACGCCGTGGTGCAGGAAACGGAACAGCGCGCTGCCCTCGACCGGATCGACGGGCGCGTCCCCGGCCGTCCACGCGCGCCACGGGTCACCCTCGGGCGGCTCGACCTTCACCACGTCGGCCCCCGCGTCGGCGAGCAGCCGGCAGCAATAGCCGCCCGCGATCCCGAAGCTGAAGTCGACGACGCGGAGCGCCTCGAGCCCGCGGTCGACGGCGCTGCGCGCCGGGCCGCTCGGGCCCCGCTCGCTGCTCCGCGGGATACCCGCTCCGCGACGCTCGCTCACGCCTTGCCCGCTCTCGGCGCTGCGCGCCGGGCCGCTCGGGCCCCGCTCGCTGCTCCGCGGGACACCCGCTCCGTGACGCTCGCTCATCCGTCCGAGCATGGCAGAGTCACCGGGCCCCGGCGAACGGCCGGGACCGCGTGCGCAGGAGGGAGTTGGGCATGGGCCTGAGAGGCGACGCGGCCGTCGTCGCCGAGCTGGGTCTGCGCGTCGCGCGCGACCAGCCAGAACTTGCCGTCGCCGTCGAGCCGGTCGCGGTCGACCACCCGAACGTTGCGCAGGACCTGAGGGAAGCGCTCCATCACGCCGGCGAGGCGCGACAGCGGCTGG
>DASRHL010000107.1:0-7845 GCA_035650535.1 Acidimicrobiia bacterium | reverse complement strand
CCGAAGCGGGCCACGGTGTCGGTCGGCCGGATCGCGGCCCGGAGCCGGTCCGCGACCGCGACGAGCAGCCGGTCACCCGCGGAGTGGCCGAGGCTGTCGTTGACGACCTTGAAGTGGTCGAGGTCGAGGAACAGGACGGCGACCCGGCCGGCGGGCGGGCCGACGGCGTCGCCGTCGCGGCCGGCCTCCATGCTCGCGAGGGCGCGCCGCAGCCGGTCGACGAAGAGCAGACGGTTGGGGAGGCCGGTCAGCGGGTCGTGGATCGCCTGGTGCGCGAGCCGTTCGCCGCTCGCCTTGCGCTCGGTGATGTCCTCGGCCTGGCTGACCATGTACAGGGGCTGCCCGACGACGTCGCGCACGACCGACAGCGACACCCCGACCCACACCGCGCGCCCGTCGATATGGAGGAAGCGGGTGTCGATCTGGCACATCGGGACGTCTCCCGCGAGGAGCCGGTCCGTCGCCTCCACGACCTTCGGGCGGTCCTCCGGGTGCGTGAGCCCGAGCATGGACGCTCCGAGCAGCTCGTCCTCGGCGCGCCCGAGCATCTGTGCCAGGGCCCGGTTGACGCGGAAGAACCGGCCGTCGATCGCGCTCAGCGCCATGCCGATCGGGGCGTGCTCGAAGGCGCTCCGGAACCGCTCCTGGGCGTCGCGCAGCTCGCGTTCGGCGCGGTGGCGCTCGGTGGCGTCGCGGGCGTTGACCACCAGGCCGGCGATGGCGGGGTCGTCGAGGAGGTTGTTGGCGACCGCCTCGAGCATCCGCCACGAGCCGTCCCCCTGCTGGACCCGGAACTCCACCGGCTCACCCTCGCCGGGCCGGTCCTGGGCCTGCGTGAAGGTGGCGATGACGGCGTCGCGGTCGTCGGGGTGGATGAACGGGAACGGCGAACCGCCGAGCAGCTCGTCGAGGGGCCGGCCGAAGAGCCGTTCCGCGGCGGGGCTCACGTAGGTGAAGGTGCCCCGCACGTCGATGACGGCGATCATGTCGCTCGAGTTCCGCACCAGGGAGAGGAGCCGGCCCTCGCTCTGGCTCAGGCGCGTGGCGGCCTCCTCGAGCGCGCGACGTTGCCCGCGCTCGTGGCGCAAGAGGAGCAGGGCGGTGAGGAAGCTACCCAGCGCCGTCCCGGCTCCGAGCACCAGGAAGGTCGTCTCGGAACCCAGTCCCACGGTCAGAATTTCGACCGATTCATGACGCACCTGAGGGGCAAGACCCGCCCGGAGGGCGGTTTTCCGCCGCTCAGCCTCCGCCGCCGCCGGCGTCCAGGAAGGCCCCGAGCACCTGCGCGGCGGCGGCCGTCGGGGGGAGCCGTCCGGCTCGTACCTGGGCCTCGAGCCGGGCCGCGAGCGCCGCTGCGGTGCGGTCGGCCCGGAGCCGCTCGAGCAGCGTGTCGGCGATCTCCGACCACATCCAGTCCCGGGCCTGGTCGGAGCGGCGGGCCTCGAGCTCGTGGCCGGCGCCGAGCGCGGTCCGGAAGTCGTCGACGGCCCGCCAGAGGTCGGCAATGCCGGTGCCCTCGAGGGCCGAGCACTGCACGACCCGGGGTGCCCAGGCCGGGGAGCGCGGGCGGACGAGCCGGAGCGCGTTGGCGTAGTCAGACGCCGTGATGCCCGCGACCGCCCGCAGCTCGCCGTCGGCCTTGTTGACGACGACGAGGTCGGCGAGCTCCATGATCCCGCGCTTGATCCCCTGCAGCTCGTCGCCCGCGGCAGGCGCGATGAGCAGCACGAAGCAGTCGACCATTCCCGCGACCGCGACCTCCGACTGGCCGACCCCGACGGTCTCGACGAGAACCACGTCGAACCCCGCGGCCTCGCACAGCAGCATCGCCTCGCGCGTGCGCCGGGCGACGCCGCCGAGGGTGCCGCCCGTCGGCGAGGGACGGACGTACGCGTCGGGGTGCTTCACGAGCTCGCCCATCCGCGTCTTGTCGCCGAGGATCGAGCCGCCGCTGCGGGTGCTCGACGGGTCGACCGCCAGGACCGCGACGCGGTGACCCTCGCCGATCACGTGCAGACCGAGGGCCTCGATCAACGTCGACTTGCCCGCGCCGGGCGCGCCCGAGATACCGACGCGGATCGAGTTGCCCGTCGACGGCAGCAGCGCGGCGAGCAGCTCGTTGGCCTGGGCCCGGTGATCCGCGCGGGTCGACTCGACGAGCGTGATGCCACGGGCGAGCGCGCGCCGGTCGCCGTCGGCGATCTTCGACGCGAGGCCGTGCTCCCCGGCGACGTTCGGCACGCCGGTGACGGTACCTGCCCGACTGCCGGCAACCCTGGCTACAGTCCGGCACACCCAGGCGTGCCGATCAGCGGGGGTTCGAGATGGCGGAGACGTGCCGCGCCGCGGTGTTCCCCGGCGACGGGACCTTCGAGGTCCGCGAGTTCGCCGTGCCCGAACCGCCACCCGGGGGCGCGCTGCTCGAGGTCGAGGCGGTCGGGCTGTGCGGCAGCGACGTCGCGCAGTACCACGGCGTCGAGCTCGTGCCGGGCGGGACGGTGTTCCCGGTCGTGCCCGGTCACGAGACTGTCGGCCGCGTGGTGAAGCTCGCCGGCGACGCGGACCTCGGCGTGAAGGAGGGCGACCGCGTCGCCGTCGACGAGATCCTGTCGCAGGCGCCGTTCCGGCTGTACGGCTACTCGGACATGACCGGCGAGGGGAAGCTCGGACTCTGGGGTGGTTACGGCGAGTACATGCAGATCTTCCCGGGGACGAACCTGCACAAGATGAGCGACCGGCTCCCCGCGGAGCAGCTCACGCTGTTCGAACCGCTGGCGAATGCGGTCAACTGGGTCGACATCGCGGATGTGCAGGAGGGCGAGACGGTCGTCGTGCAGGGGCCCGGCCACCAGGGTCTCGCCGTGCTCGAGGCCGTGCTGGCGCGGAGGCCGTCGATCGCCGTCGTGACCGGCACCTCGGAGGACGGCCTGCGGCTCGACACCGCGTCGAAGATCGGCGCCACGCACGTGGTCGCCGTCGACACCGAGGACGTGAAGGCGCTGGTCGACGATCTCACCGGTGGGCAGGGCGCGGACGTCGTGTTCGACATCGCGAGCGTGACCCAGACCGTCCCGCTCGCGATCGATCTCGTGCGGGCGCGGGGAAGGGTGCTGCTCGCCGGGCTCAAGCACTTCGAGGCCGTCCCCGGACTCGTCAGCGACTTCATCGTGCTCAAGGGTCTGCGGGTCTCGGGTGGCTCCGGGTTCACGCCCGAGTCCATGGCCCGGGCCGTCGCCATGCTCGAAGCCGGCGAGGTGAAGGCCGACCTCGTCGTCGGCGAGGTCTTCACCCTCGACGACATCGACGAGGCGATGGCCCTCCTCGCCCGCACCGACAAGACCAGAGACGCCGTCCGCGTCGGCCTCAAGCACAGCCACTGACGTGACCGCGTCAGGCGGCGTGGCGGTGCTTGAGGAGGTGCAGGATGTCGCCGGCGGCCTTGGGAATGTTGGTGCCGGGGCCGAAGACCGCGGCGACGCCCGCGTTGTGCAGGAAGTCGTAGTCCTGCGCGGGGATGACGCCGCCGCACACGACGACGATCTCCTCGCCGCCCTGCTTGCGGAGCTGCTCGATCAGCTCGGGCACGAGAGTCTTGTGGCCGGCGGCCTGGCTGCTCACCCCGACGATGTGGACGTCGTTCTCGACCGCGTCGCGGGCGGCCTCCTCGGGGGTCTGGAACAGGGGGCCCACGTCGACGTCGAAGCCGAGGTCGGCGAACGCGGTCGCGATCACCTTGGCGCCGCGGTCGTGGCCGTCCTGACCCATCTTGACGACCAGGATGCGCGGGCGGCGCCCCTCGGTGCGCGCGAACTCCTCGACCTCGCGGTGGATCCGGTCGTAGCCCTCGTCGCCCTCGTACGCGCCGCCGTACACGCCCGAGATGGTACGGATCGTCGCCCGGTGACGTGAGAAGACCTTCTCCATCGCCTCCGAGATCTCGCCGACCGTCGCACGCGCTCGGGTCGCCTCGATCGAGAGCTCGAGGAGGTTGGCGTCGCCGGCCGCGCCCTCCGCGAGCCGCCGCAGCGCGTCCTGGCACCGGGCCTCGTCGCGGGTCTCCCGCAGGTGGCGCAGGCGCGTGATCTGCTGCTCACGCACGACCGTGTTGTCGACGTCGCGCACCTCCACCTCCGGCTCGTCGCCGAGCCGGTACTTGTTTACGCCGACGATGACGTCCTCGCCCCGATCGACGCGCGCCTGGCGCCGCGCCGCCGCCTCCTCGATCCGCAGCTTCGGCATGCCCGACTCGACGGCCTTCGTCATCCCGCCGAGCGCCTCGACCTCCTGGATCAGGTCCCACGCGTGCTTGGCGAGCGAGTCGGTCAGCGCCTCGACGTAGTAGCTGCCGCCGAGCGGGTCGACCACGTGGGTGATGGCCGTCTCCTCGGCCAGGATGAGCTGGGTGTTGCGGGCGATCCGGGCCGCGAAGTCGCTCGGGAGCGCGATCGCCTCGTCGAAGCTGTTCGTGTGCAGGCTCTGCGTGCCCCCGAGGACGGCGGCCATCGCCTCGACCGTCGTGCGCACGATGTTGTTGTACGGGTCCTGCTCCGTCAGCGACACGCCGGACGTCTGGCAGTGCGTCCGCAGCATCATCGACCCGGGCTTCTTCGGTCCGAACTGGCGCATGATGCGCGCCCACAGGAGCCGGGCGGCACGCAGCTTCGCGACCTCCATGAAGAAGTTCATGCCGATCGCGAAGAAGAAGGAAAGCCGTCCCGCGAACGCGTCGACGTCCAGGCCGCGTGCGAGGGCGTACCGCACGTACTCGAGGCCGTCCGCGAGGGTGAACGCGAGCTCCTGCACCGCGGTCGCGCCGGCTTCCTGCATGTGGTAGCCGGAGATCGAGATCGAGTTGAACTTTGGCATGTGCTTCGCCGTGTACTCGATGATGTCGGCGACGATGCGCATGCTCGGCTCGGGCGGGTAGATGTAGGTGTTGCGGACCATGAACTCCTTCAGGATGTCGTTCTGGATGGTCCCGCCGAGCTGTTCCTGACCGACACCCTGTTCCTCCGCGGCGACGACGTATCCGGCGAGCACGGGCAGCACCGCGCCGTTCATCGTCATGGAGACGGTCATCTTGTCGAGGGGGATGCCGTCGAAGAGGACCTTCATGTCCTCGACCGAGTCGATCGCCACGCCGGCTTTGCCGACGTCACCGACGACGCGGGGGTGGTCACTGTCGTAGCCGCGGTGCGTCGCGAGATCGAAGGCGACCGACAGGCCCATCTGTCCGGCGGCGAGGTTCGCGCGGTAGAACGCGTTGGACTCCTCGGCGGTCGAGAAGCCCGCGTACTGCCGGATCGTCCACGGTCGGTTCGAGTACATCGTCGCCCGCACACCGCGGACGAAGGGGTCGAAGCCCGGGAGCGTGTCGACGGCCTCGAGGTTCTCGAGGTCGGCCGCGGTGTAGAGCGGCTTGACCGCGATGCCCTCGGGAGTCTCACGGACGAGCCGGTCGGGATCGCCCTTGAGCTCCTGCTCGGCGAGCGCGCGCCATTCGGCGAGCGTGCGCCGTTGCGCCTCCGGCGCGCCGCCGGTCGGGGAGGTGTTCTCATACTCGGTCACGCGAAAAGGGTACGCCCGCGATCCCGCGGTCGTCCGAAGCGAGGCGTTCGGGTGCGAACCGGACAAAGACTGCGGGGAACCACTTCAGTGTCCTCGGTCCTGCGTCGATACGCGTCACACACCCGCTGGTCAGGGGGCGAGACGGGGCGCGAGACTCACGCCCGGGTGGAGCCCCTTCGAGCCGACCTGGAGCGCGAGTGCCCACCCCGTTGCGCCCGATGTTGCGACCGAGCGAACCCCGCCGCACCACCGCCGCGCATTCGACGTCGCGAGGCCGCGCGTTGCGGCGCCCGACGGTGCGCTTGGGTCGCCGGCTGCTCCTGGTTCCTGCCGCCGCGCTCGTGCTCGTCGGCGCGCCGGCGCTCGCGCTCGACCAACCGTCGTCCAGCAACCCGGCGCCACAGCAGCAACAGGTGCCCGTCGCGCCGGGCGACCAGACGGTCGGCGCCGGTTACCAGAAGGAGGTGCCCGTCGACTCGGCGGACCTCCTCGGCGTCAAGTGGAAGGGTGACCCCAACGCGCAGTTCACCGTCGAGGCACGCCAGGCGAACGGCACCTGGACGACGGTGAAGGACGTCGGCGCCGCCGACACCGGCGCCGACCCGGGATCACCCGACGCCCGCAAGATCGCGACGCACGCGCAGGACGCGACCGACCCCGTCTCGGTCGACGGCGCCAGCGAGGTCCGGGTCACGGTCCAGAGTGGGAACGTCAGCGACGTCTCCCTCTCCGCGATCAATGCGGATCCGACGAGCGCGCCGTCGGGATCCGCGGGCGCGTTCGGGTCCGTGCTCCCGCGCATCGACGGCCCGGCCCGCTACGCGTACGGGATCGCCTTGCTAGGCGTCGCGCTCCTCCTCGTCTTCCTGGCAGTCGGCCGGCGGCCGCGGCGCGTCAGCCGGCGCGCGCTCCGGAACACCGCACTCGTCGCACTGGGTGTGGTGCTGCTGGCGGGGTGCATCCCACCGCCGCCGCCACCGATCCCGAACGGCACGGTCATGCCCGGGATCATCCCGCGGTCGCAATGGGGCGCGATCCCGTTCGACACCGCGAACTGCGGGTCGCCGAGCTACGCGCCCGAGCTCAAGTTCGCGGTCGTCCACCACACCGATACGCCCAACACCGACACTGCGACGGCGAGCGCGGCGCGCGTGCGGAGCATCCAGCTGTACCACATGGGCACGCTCGGCTACTGCGACATCGCCTACAACTTCCTCATCGACCGCTACGGGCAGATCTTCGAAGGCCGCGACGGCGGGATGGACAAGCCGGTGATCGCGGCGCACGCGGGTGGCTTCAACACCGGTTCGGTCGGCGTCGCGCTGCTCGGCACCTTCGACAGCGTGGGGCCGACGACGGCGCAGTGGAACTCGCTCGTACACCTGCTGCGGTGGCGATTGAGCGTCGGCCGCGTGAACGCGGTCGTCGGGTTCACGACGACGGCGGGTGACTTCGCGGGATCGCGCTTCCCGGCGGGCACCGTCGTCAGCTTCCCGAACGCGATCATCGGCCACCGCGACGTCGACCAGACCGACTGCCCCGGGACCTCGTTCTACGGCATGCTGGGCAGCCTCCGCGACCAGGTGCAGGCCGGCATCGTGATCCCCCCGACGACCACGTCGACCACGACCTCGACCACCACGACGACCACGGTCGCACCGACGACGACGACCACCTGACGCGCCCCTCCGCGGCGCCGAGCGCCCGGCGGACGGGCTGGGCTCAGCTGGCCTTCGGGACGGCCTGCTCGAGCGCGGCCCGGGCGGCGGCAACGCCGGCGCGCCCGACCCGGCGGGTCTTGGCGTCGAGGTGCCAGTCGGCCCAGTGCACCGCTCGGCCCTGTGCCGTGCCCACCGTGCGGGCCCGCACGGGGCGGCCCTTCGTGGCGGCGGCGCCCCGCTTCGCCGCCGCCTTCGCGGCGCGGCTGCGGCCGGCGGCGCGCGTCGCCGAGGCGCCCGGGGCGATGGCGTCCGGCCGGCGGCGCACAGCCTCCCGGGTCGGGCTCTCGACGAGGCGCAACTGGATGCTCACACCACAAGTATCCGCGGGGGTGTGACAGTTATTCCCGGGCCGAAGGTCCCGATCTCGTTGCCCCGTGCGGCCCGCCACGTCCGGTTGAACGCCCGGTCCGGTGATTCGGGTTCCCCGCTCGATCCGGTCGATCTGGCGCATCGGCCCCACACTCCTGCCGCGGTGGGTACCCGCCGCCCGGGATCCGTACACCCGGCCCGTACACTCGCACCGTGAGGGATCCGGCGGTCACGTATCTCGACCACG
>DASRHL010000106.1:0-10661 GCA_035650535.1 Acidimicrobiia bacterium | reverse complement strand
CGATCGTCGAACCGACGCTCGTCGGCTGCCGCGCCATGACGCTGCCCCACCGCACGTACCTCCTGGACGACGGCCGTCGCCCGGAGATGCGCGAGCTCGCCGCGAAGTACGGCGCGATCTGGGTCACGCGCCCCGACAACGCGCACGCCAAGGCCGGGAACATCAACCACGCGCTGACCAGGACCGACGGCGAGCTCGTCGTGGTGCTCGACGCCGACCACGTCCCGCGTCCGGACTTCCTCGAGGCGACGCTCGGGTACTTCGACGACCCGGAGGTCGCGCTGGTACAGACCCCGCACGACTTCTTCAACCGCGACTCCATCCAGCACACGAGCACCGTCCGCCACGAGCAGACCCTGTTCTTCGACGTGATCGGCCCGGGCAAGGACCGCTGCAACTCGATGATCTGGTGCGGATCGGCGACCGTCATCCGGCGGACCGCGCTGGAGAGCGTCGGCGGCGTGCTCACCGACACGGTTGCCGAGGACTTCCACACCACGATCCGGATGCACGCGCAGGGTTGGCGCACCCGCTACCACGACGAGATCCTCGTCCAGGGTCGGGCACCGCACGACCTCGCCAGCTTCCTCCTGCAGCGGGCTCGCTGGGCGAGGGGCAACCTCGCCGTCTTCCGCACGCGTGAGAACCCGGTCACGTGCCCCGGCCTCACGCTGCGTCAGCGCGTGAGCTACTTCGCGTCGCTGTACAACTACTTCTCGGGTCTTCAGCGCATCGCGCTGCTGCTCGTGCTCACATGGGTCCTCCTCACCGGCCAGCTGCCGATGCACGCGTCGCCGCTGACGCTGGTCACGCTCTGGCTGCCGTTCACGCTGCTCGCGGTCACCGCGACGATGGCCCTCGGCCGCGGATCGCTCGGAGCGTTCGACTCGACCCGCTTCGGGATCATGACCGCCGGCATCTACATCCGAGGCGTGCTCTCGCTGTTCAGCCGGCGGACGGGCAAGTTCAAGGTCACGCCCAAGGAGGGCGTCGACTCCGGCGGCCTTCCCGTGCTCCGGATGCTCGGCCTCGTCACGACCGTCGCCGCGCTCCTCCTCGCGGCGTGGATCCTGCGCGTCGCGGCGTGGGCCGGGCTCGTGTCGCTCGGCACGATGCCGCTGTTCGCCCGCACGATCACCGTCGGCCTGGGCGTGTGGGAGCTCGGCTGCCTGGCCGGCGTGCTCGTGCCCCTCGTGCGCCGGCGGCGCTACCGGGTCCAGTACCGCATGCCGACCCGGCTCCAGGCGCGCATCGACCGGACGTCGACCGTGGTGCCCGTGCTCGACCTCACACCCGGCGGCATCTCCTTCGAGTCGCCCATCGCGCTCGACACCCGCGCCGTGCTGCTCACCCGCCTGCCGGACGCCCAGGGCGAGATCCACGACCTGACGCTCCCGGCCGAAGTCCGCTGGTGCACCCCGACTGCCGACGGATCGCGCTACCGCGTGGGCTGCCGCTTCGAAGCGCTGGACCCCGCGGTCCGTGAGCTGCTGGTCGAGTACTGCTTCGTCGTCCAGCCGGCGCTGCAGCTGGGTGCCGAGCTCGAACCGGCCCGGCCGGCTCGCGTCCTCTGGCGCGCCGAGCGCGCGGGCTGAACCGCGGCGCGGGCGTCAGCGGACGGCGCGGACGATGTAGTACGTCGCGAGGTTGCGGACGTCGCGCTCGTAGAGCTGCTGCTCGAGCCCGACGTACGCCGCCTTCGCGACCCGCGAGAAGTTGAAGTACTGGCCCGCGAGGTACAGCGGGGTGATCTCCCAGTCCGACCACGGTGCGAGGATCTCGCGCAGGGCCGGGTAGGTGCAGTGGTCGTAGGGTGCCGGGAAGATCGTCGCCGGATCCCGATGGAGGAGCCGCACGAGCAGCTCCTTCGAGACCCGGTGCGGCAGCATCCGGTTGACGATGCCGAAGATCGAGTACCGGGCCGAGAACTGCGTGACGAGGACGCCACCCGGCTTGAGGTAGCGCCGCAGCGTCTCGAACGCGACGTCGACCGCGTCGAGATGTTCGAACACCTGGAAGCTCACGGCGAGGTCGAACCGGTCGGCCAGCTCCGGCCGGAAGACGGCCGCGTCCGAGACCACGATCTCGTCGTACGAGCCGTCGGGCGCGGCCTCGAGCTCCGTCCGTGAGATGTCGAGCCCGACGTAACGGGTGGTGCCCGCCCGGTCGCCGACCGGGATCGTCGGCCGCCGTCCGGAGCCGATGTCGAGGATGGTGAGATCCGGGCGCAGCTCGGCGCGGAGGACGTCCCAGAACTCGGCGTCGAACGGCCGCACGTACCGCTCCGGCAGTTCGCCGCGCAGCGCCGAGCGCATCGTGTCGACGACACCGGAGCGCGGCGTCGGATGCGGACCGCGCCGGTCGAGGTGCGTCGTCATCGGAGGGAGATCGTAGCGCTCAGGCGTGCGCTTCGATCTCGACGTGGGACATGTCGCGCGGCACCGGGCCCGGTCGCCCCACCACGGAGACGACCCAGGCGATCGGAACGAAGAAGTACCAGAGCAACGCGATCTCCGCGAGGAGGTTCTCGGTGAACAACTCGACGAACACGCAGATCGCGGCCGCGATCACGGCGATCGTCAGCCCGTAAGGCAGGCCCTTGCGCGCGCGGCGCCACGCGTTGCGCAGGTCGAAGACCAGCGTGAGCAGCAGGAGGATGAACGCAGTGAATCCCGCGATCCCTCCCTCGACGAGGGTCTGCACGTACACGTTGTGCGGCGGCTCGTGCTCCGGAGTGACCTCTCGCACCATCTCGAGACCGATCCCGGTCACCGGGTTCTGGCCGATGAGGGGGATGACGCGGCCCCAATAGTCGACGCGCCAGGTCAACGAGTCCGGTTCGACCTTGGCGGTCACGGTCGACGAGATGCTCGCGCCGCGGGTGCCGATCGGCTTGCTCTTGCCGCGGTTGAGGTCGCCGAGGCGCGACGCGACCGACGGGACCGCGATCACGACGACGATGATGCCGATCAGGAGGAACACGACGAGGCGCGGGCTCTGTACGAACCCGAGGAAGAAGAGTCCGAGCACGAGCCCGATCCACGCGCCGCGCGCGTAGGTCAGGACGATCAGCGGCGCGGCCGCGACGATGAGTGCCATGAACGCGCGCCGCCACTTCACGCTGACGTGCGGGTACATGCCGACGGCGAGGAGCGTCACGAGGACGAGATAGGTGGCGAACGCGTTCGGGTGGACGAACGTCGCGCGGATACGTGAGAGGTTCTCGTTCGCGGCCTTGAGGTTCGACGGGTTCTGGATGACCTGGACGTAGCCGACGACGATCGGGACGATCATCGACGCGAAGATGGCCACGAGCGCGCCGTTGATGCGCTCGGGGTCCTTCCTGAAGACCTGCTCGAACACCGCGATGAGGATCACGACGGACAGGATCCGGGAGCAGGCGACCAGGCTGTCCTTCATGTTGTGGGCACCGAAGGCGGAGATCAGGAGCAGCCCGGCAAAGATCGCGAAGACCTTCGTGGTGCGCGAGACCTTCGACCAGAGACCGGCCCGCCACTGGACGACGAGCCAGCCGGCGCCGACGACCAGGAACACGGCGCCGACGATGGTGCTCGGGTCGAGCTGCCCGGCCTGGCTGGCGCTCGAGCGGATGCCGTCGAGCGCGGCCCGGCTCACGAGGAGCACCATCAGGAACCACCAGAACCGCTCGTACGCGAGGACGGCGAGCGCGGCCGCGAACGTGACGCCGAGGATGCCGATCAGGACGTCCGAGCTCAGCCCGTCGAAGACGGCCGCGGCCCCGGCGGCGACGTACACCCCGGCGAGCACGATCACCACGACGGAGGGGATCGGGTTCGCCGCCCGGGCCGCCGCGAGCCGGCTGCGCAGCCCCGGGGTTTCCGCGCCCGGCCCGGAGGTGATCGTCGTCACGATGTCCGTCCTGTCCCGCTGGCGCGTTCCGGAGGCCGGCTCCGCCTGCGCTTCCTGCCTGCCCAACCGGCCTGCGCTTCCTGCCTGCGCTTCTGGCGGTCCGGCCGACCGCCCTGCGTGACGGAAGGCCTGGTTCCAGCCCGTATAATGGTACACGTTCTGAGAGCGTCTCCGTGACCCTTGGGCAGGGGCCGTGCGCTCGCAACCGCGCTCGATTGGGCACTCGATGACGAGTCGATGGGCAGGGGTGACGTGATGGAGATTGCTTCGTTCTTCCGGTTGTCGGTGCGGCGTGTGGTCGCGTTGGTGGTGGTGGGGGTGGTCGCGGCTGCGGTGGCGGGGGTGGTGGCGTTGCGGTCGCCGGCGAAGTATCAGGGGACTGCGGTGTTGTTCACGGCGCAGGTGTTGAAGCCGGGGTTTCCGCAGTATTCGTTGCAGCCGGTGGCGGACAATTTGCAGAACATGGTGTTCACGTCGGGGGTGGTGGATCGGGCGGCGCGGGTGAGTGGGGAGTCGGCGGGGCAGATCGCGGGGAATTTGGAGGCGGGGCCGGCGGGGACGAGTGATGTGCAGGTGACGTATACGTCGACGCGGGCGGCGGCGGTGCCGGTGGTGTTGCGGGCGGTGGCGCATGGGGCGTTGCGTCAGTTGGGGGAGACGCAGTTGGAGTCGGCGCGGTCGGTGGTGACGCAGGCGCAGAAGGCGGCGGATCAGGCGGCGGCGGCGTTGGCGTCGTATGAGGCGCAGCATGGGACGGCGGCGTCGGCGACGCATCAGCAGTTGCAGGATGATGTCGATCGGACGCGGGGGGATCTGGGTTCGGCGAAGGCGGCGGTTGCGGATGCGCAGGATGTGGTGACGCGGGCGGGGTTGGCGTCGGTGGTGGCGGTGAGTGGGGCGTCGAAGCAGTCGCGGACGGGGGATGTGGCTCGGGCGGCGGCGACGGCGGGGGTGGCTGCGGTCGCGTTGTTGTTGTTGGTGATGTTCGTCTCGGACTGGCGTCGGAGCCGTGAGGAGACCCTGGTCCGAGAAGCCCGCCGCCGCATCCGCGAGGACCCGGAGCGGCGGTCGGCCTGAGCGCCGATGACGCTCGCCTCACGAGTGCCGGCCGCCATCGGCGATCCGCCGACCCGTACCCCGTGGTGAGCCGCGGCGTCGCGGGCGTCGAGTTGCAGCGAGTGCGGCTCGGCGGGATGCCCTGCGACCTCGTGAGCCGCGCCGGCGCCGAGCAGCTCCTGCTCGACGCGATGCGCGGCGTCGTGCCCGACCCCGTGCTCGTCGCGTCCGCGAACCTCGACAAGGTCTTCCACTTCGGGACGGGAAGGCCGAACGAGGGCTTCTTCGACGACTCGGCCCGCCGCGACCAGTGGGTCGTCCTCCTCGACGGCGCGCCCCTCGTGACGCAGGCCCGCCGCGTGGCTCCCGGCGACTGGGCCCGGCTCGCGGGGGCCGACCTCCTGCCGGTCGCGCTCGACCTGGCCGCGCAGACGGGCGCCCGCGTCGGGTTCCTCGGCGGCAACACCGCGGGCAACCAGGCCCTCACCGGATACCTTGCGACGCGCTGGCCCGCGCTGGAGGTCGCCGGGACGTGGGCGCCCGACTCGTCGACGATCGACCAGGACGGCGAGTCGGTCGCGGCCGCCGTACGCGCGGCGCGGACCGACGTGCTCGTCGTCGCGCTGACCCCGCGCAGCGAATCGTGGCTCGACCGGTGGGCGGGTGAAGCCGGTATCCGGCTCGGGCTCGCGTTCGGCGCCGCCGCCCAGTTCATGACCGGCGAGCGCCGGCGCGCTCCCGCCCTGTTGCAACGGGCCGGACTCGAGTGGGCGTGGCGCCTCGCGACCGAACCGCGCCGCCTGGCCCGCCGCTACCTCGTCGAGGGTCCCCAGGCGTACTGGATCCTCCGCCGCCACTCGGGCTGAGTCGCGCTCAACGCAACGGGCGGAAGAACGCCCGCAGCTCCGCGACGAGGGCGTCGGGGTTCTCGAGCGCGGGGAAGTGACCACCCCGGCCGACTCGCGAATAGTGGCGCAGGTCGTACCACGGCTCGATCAGCTCGCGGGGCGGTCCGTTCGGGTCGTTGAACAGCGTCACGCCGGTGGGCACGGCCACCGGCGCGGCCTGGGCGATGACGGCGCCCGGCCCGAACGTCTCGTGGTACATGCGCATCGACGGCCCGATCGACCGCGTGAGCCAGTAGATCGTCACGTTGGTCAGCACGTCGTCGCGCGAGAGCACGCGCCACAGGTCCCGCGTCCCGTGCTCGTCGGCGCAGTCCGACCAGCGCCACCACTTCTCGAGGATCCACGCCGCGAGCCCCGCCGGCGAGTCGGTGAGCGCGACTGCGGGCGTCTGCGGCTTGGTCCGTTGGAGGTGCACGTACCCCCACTCGCGGTCGCGGTACCGCTGCAACTCCTCCCACCACAGCCGGTGCTCGGGCGCCAGCGACGCCACGTCGACGGGCGGGGCGAGCATGGTCAGGTGGAGCCCGATCATGCGGTCGGCGTGGCGGGCGCCGAGTGCGGAGGTGACCGCGGAACCCCAGTCGCCGCCGTGCGAGCCGAACCGCTCGTACCCGAGCACGCGCATGAGGGCCGCCCACAGGTCCGCGACCCGGTTCGCGTCGACGCCGGGCGTCGTCGGCGCGGCCGACCAGCCGTACCCGGGGAGCGACGGCACCACCACGTCGAAGGCGTCGGCCGGGTCACCACCGAAGCGGGCCGGGTCGGTCAGCGGCCCGACGACCTCGTACATCTCGACGTAGGTGCTCGGCCACCCGTGCGTGAGGACCAGGGGGAGCGGCTCCGGGCCGCGGCCCTCGACGTGCACGAAGTGGACCGCGAGACCCTCGAGGTCGACGAGGTACTGCGGCCAGCGGTTCAGGCGGGTCTCCTGCGCCCGCCAGTCGTAGCCCTCGGCCCAGTAGCCGCACAGCGCGCGCAACCAGCCCACGTCGATGCCGTCGGTCCAGGCCTCGCCGGGTGACGGTTCGGGCCAGCGCGTCGACCGCAGCCGGTCGCGGAGGTCCTCGAGCTCGGCGTCGGCGACCGAGACGGTGAAGGGTCGCGGCTCGGGCCGGCTCGTCATCGGAGGCCGCGCCGTCGGCCGGCGACCGCAGGGTCAGCCGCGACCGTGGAGGAGCCGGACGATCAGCGACTTGAAGGTCGCGAAGATCACCGCGAGGTCGAGCGCCACCGACCAGTTCTCGATGTAGAAGAGGTCGAGGCGGCGGTAGGCGTGGAACGACGGGTTGTCGCGGGCCTCGACCTGCCAGAGCCCGGTGACACCGGGCGGAACGCTGAGCCGCACCAGCAGCTCCTCGTCGAACTGCTCGATCTCGTGGGCGAGCGCCGGTCGCGGGCCGACCAGGCTCATCTCGCCCCGCAGGACGTTGATGAGCTGGGGGAGCTCGTCGATGCTGGTCGCCTCGAGGAGCCGGCCCACCCGCGTGCGGCGGGGGTCGGTCGAGAGCTTGAACAGCGGACCCTCGACCCGCTCGTTCTGCTCGAGCAGCTCGGGCAGCAGCTGCTCGGCATCGGGCCGCATGGTCCGGAGCTTCAGGACCTTGAACCGGGATCCGCCGCGGCCGACCCGCTCCTGGCGGAAGATCACCGAGCCGTGGTCCTCGAGCTTGATCGCGATCGCGGCGACGACCAGCACCGGGAAGGTGAGCACGAGCAGGATCGACGCGAGCACGATGTCGAGGAGGCGCTTGGCGGCGAACTGCCAGCGCTTCAGCTCGATCGGCTCCAGGTAGAACATGGGCTCGTTCGCGAGCGGGAGGGCACGGACCCGCCGCGACGCGATGCCGTGCAGCCCGCTCGAGAGGTGCACGTGCTTGCCCCGGTCGAGCAGGTCGCGGGTGATGCGGTTGAGCTGCTCGGACGGCATGGCGCTGGCGGCGACGATCACGCCGTTGGCGCCGGCCAGCTCGACCAGCTCGACGGCCTCCTCGACCCGGCCCAGCCACGGGACCCGCCAGCCCTGCACCTGGTCCTGGCGCCCGACGACGCCGACGGCCCGCAGACCGACCTCGGGGTGGGTCTCGAGGAGGCGGCACAGCTCGCTGGCCTCGTCGTTCGAGCCGATGATGACGACCGGCCGGGCGAAGCGCCCGGCGCCCCGGGCGGCCTTCAGCCAGCCGTCGTAGAGCGACCGGCAGCACGCGAGCATCACGAAGGCGATGGCGCTGCCGACGACGGCGGTCGGGACGGTGATGGCGAGCCCGACCTGGTCGGCCACGAAGTACGCGACCACCCCCGAGAAGATCGCGGCCCGTGACAGCCGGATCAGCTCGACGGCCCGCACCGCCGAGACCCGTGACAGGTAGAGGTGCTGGGCCGCGATCGCGACCAG
Organism: Acidimicrobiia bacterium; assembly: GCA_035650535.1. Classification (GTDB taxonomy): domain Bacteria; phylum Actinomycetota; class Acidimicrobiia; order IMCC26256; family PALSA-555; genus DASRHL01. Next base: position 2,414 of record DASRHL010000106.1, on the reverse strand, counting down.
GCCGGCGGCGCCGGCCGCGAGGACGGCGGAGGCGGCCTTCCCGAGCGTCGAGGTGGTGACCCCCGAACCCAGGAGCATCGTGACGGTCCACGCGAACATCACCGAGCAGAGGTCGAGCAGCTGCAACACCCGGCGGAGCCACGACCCGCTCGAACGGCGCTCCGCGGACGCGCGCGAGTGGGCGATGCGCAGCCGGGGGGGTGCCCCGGCGCCGGTGACGTCGACTGACTCCGGTCGGCTCATCTGCCGGTGCCTCGTGCGAGGGTTGATGTGTGGACGCGCAGCGTCAAATCGTCCCGCCACTTCGAATCCCAGCCGGAACGCAGGATCACGTTCGTGTTCATCGGCAGCCAGCTCCCTGCCCTGAAATGGGGGAACCGGGTCGTTCAGGTCTGGCGGCCCGAGCCGCGCGTGAGGGCTCACCCAGGTGAGCCCTCACGCCGTACTCGACACGGGCGCTCGGGTACACGGGCCGTGAGCCCGTAATACCGGCGTCCTAGACGCTGTCCCGGCGAACCCGAGCCCGCCGCAGCACCACGCCTGCGACCACGAGGCCACCGCCGATGGCGGCGAGCCCCGCGATGTCGCCACCGGTGACCGGCAGCGACGAGGACCCGCTCGAAGCCGAGGTGGCCTCGACCTTCGGTCCGTCGGTCGGAGAGACCTGACTCGTCGGCGTGGTCGGGTAGGACGTCCCGTTGTCCTCTGCCCAAGCCACCGCCGGAGCCATCACCGCGGCGAGGATGAACCCCACCAGAAGCACGCGCCAGAAGCGCCGCGCCAACTTCGCCGTGCCAAACATGTTGCCCCTTTCACGGCCTAACCCGTTTGCCCGTTTGGATGCCCGTTGCTTGCCCGTCTTCGATGCCCGCATTCAGTGGTCAACATTCTGCCACGGAAAGTAGTGCCCTGTCCACTGCGAGAATCCAAGCCGACCGCCGAACGCCCACAAGCTAGCACTCACAAGGGCAGCGGGACGATCAAACTCCGGGGATTTCGACGCCTGTTCACCTTCTGATTGCCACGCGGCGTGGCCACCCGGACGCCGCATCCGGCCCGGTCGAGCCCCCGACCGGACTCGGACCCCGGCGTCACCAGGTGATACCCCGCCCGCTCAGGTCGAACCATTGCCGGCCCGCGTAGTTCCACTGGATCGCCGGGACCCGGGCCGACGACTCGATCTGCAGGTGGTTCTCGCCCGGGGGGAGGTGGAACCGGATCGAGACGTCGCGCTCCTCGCCCCGCTTGAGGTCGATCGGCGCCGCCTGAACCTGCGTCGGGCCGTCCGGCCCCGCGACGTCGACGGGGGTCGCGCCCTCGAGCACGACCTGGCGCGCGTCGGCGGGCATCGTGAACGTCACCTGGGAGCGGTACTCGCCGGCGAGGTTCCCGGTCCCCGGGTACGGACCGAGGATGTAGAAGGGATCGTCGGCGGGCGCGTTGTTCTTGAGGTGCACGCGCACGTTCACGTCCGAGCCGCCCGAGCTCTTCGTCACCGACAACGTCGCGTTCACGCCCACGTACTGGTCGAGCTTGTTCCCCGAGAAGTTCTGCGACGAGACCAGCAGCGAATCGCGCGACATCACGCCCGCCATCCCCGCGCCGGCGAACCCGCGTTGCACGACCGGATCCGCGGACCACGCGAGAAAGTGCCGACCGTCGACCGCGGCGCTGAGCTCCTTCAGGAGGGTGGCGGGCTTCCAGTCACGCTGGTCGAGCGTGTCGAAGGCGGTGCGTGCGATCGAGCTCAACAGGTCGCGCCGTGCGATCTGGTTCTGGTCGCCGGCGGTGAAGACGTACTGGTCGTGGAGGATGAACTTCACGACGTTGTCGCCGTTCAGCTGCACACCCTGCACCGTGATCGGACCCTCGGCCTTGATGATCGCGGCGAGTGTGACCGGGTCGATCGCGAGGACGCCGTCGACCGTGACCCCCGTGAGCTTCTGCCACATCTGCGCGCCGAGTGGCGCGATCTCGTCGAAGCGGGCGGATGTGGCGAGGTTCCGCCAGTCCTGCGTCGGGTTGGTGAACCCCCACAACGCCGCGAGCTCGGCCGGCAGAGGCACCGCGCCGGGAGGGAGGGTCAGGTCGTCGGTCGTGCGCATCTCGCCGAGGTCGAGCTTGCCGTCCTGGATCGTCATCACGCCCGCGCTGAGCAGCATGCCGGACCCGTTGCGCATCTCGGCGTTGTTCGCCGCGAGCACGAGGTAGTGACTCGGACCGCGGAGGAGCTTCGCGAGCCCGGCGGCGAGGTCGTCGGCGTCCTGCAGCGCCTTCGTGGCCTTGTGGAGCCGCGTCACGAACTTGTCGCGTGCGCTCTTCACCGGTCCGACGAGCGAGTCGCCGGGGCCGAGATCGACCTTGTGGATCTCGGTGAGCGCGCGGTGCGCGATCGCATGGAGCTGGTCGAGCAG
>DASRHL010000105.1:0-4629 GCA_035650535.1 Acidimicrobiia bacterium | reverse complement strand
ACTCCGCGAGGTCGTCGACGCGGTGCCCGTACCCTGAGAAGACGGCGAGGTACGGCTCGGGATCGCCCTCCCACGCGTACGCCCGGACCTGCGCGACGCTGCGCCGCCCCGCCATCGCCCGGGCGAGCTCGTACCGCGGGGCCCGCACGGTGGCCGCCGGCTCCCCCGCGCCGGCGACGACGTCGTCGCCGTCCGTGACCAGGCGGAGCGCCGGCAGCCCGGCCTCGGCGATCCGCGTCCCGAGCCGTCCGGCGTACCGCTCGAACGCGTAGCGCACGCACTCCGTGTCGCGGGCGCCCGTGTCGCCGAGCGCCCCGCGCACGTCGAGCTCGTGGGTCGTGACGTCGCTCACGATCTGGCCGGCCAGATCCGGCGGCCAGGCGCCCAGCTGCTCCTCGAGCGCCGGGGCCCGGGCGTCCCACTCGGCGACGATCTCGGCCAGGGAGCGGTCGCGGCGGCCGGCGACCTGCGCCGTCGTCCATTCGTCGGATCCGGCGCCCTCGAGCCGCCCGTCCTGGATGTCGGCGACGACGCCGGTCACGTGCGACAGGACGGCCCGAACGTCCCACCCCGGGCAGGCGCCCACCGGCGTGCGCGCGGCCGTGTCGTCGAGCCCGGCGACCCGGCCGCCGAAACGCTCGCGCACCTCGCGGTACAGCGCAGGGAAGTCGTATTCGCCCATCGTTCGGCCCCATCCGGCTCCCCGGCGAGCCGGGTGGCCCGCCTCCACCGCCGGCAACGTACCAGCGCGCCCGCCGGCGCCGCACCCGGGGACGGGCGTCGTTCGCCGTATCCGATCCGGGCGCGGATGCGTTTTCCGCGCCGAGAGGCCCACCCCGATCGCGACCGGAGGAAGCGGTGACCCAGACCGATGCCGGGACGGACGGCGTCGCCCCGTTCCCCCTCGAACCCAACACCGAGCTCTACGACCCCTTGACCGGCCTGCCGGGCCCGGTCCTGCTGATCGACCGGCTCGAGGTGGCGCTCGCGAGCGCCCGCCGCCGAGGGGGCCGGGTCGCGGTGTTCGTGCTCTTCGACGCCTGCCTCACCGGCGCGGGGGAACCGCCGGTCTGGATCGTCGCGAACCGGCTCCGAAGCCTCGTGCGCCCCGACGACACGGTCGCGCGAGCCACCAACCGCACGTTCGCCGTCGTCTGCAACGCGGTCACGAGCACCGCCGACGCCGAGTCGATCGCCGACCGCCTGCTCGAGCCCGTGGGAGGGTCGTGCCGGCTCGGGCTCGCGATCGGCGGGCCGCGCAAGGACGCCCGTGCGCTGCTCGCCCGGGCGGTCCACCGGGCGGCGAGCGCGCCCGCCAAGTCGACGATGCCGGCGCGGTCCGACGCAGTCCCGACCGTGGGTTCCGAGGCCGGCGTGCAGGAAAGGGATCGCCGGTGCTCCGAGCAGCCGTGGTGACCCCATCCGCCCGAGGGGGCCACGACCGCGGCGCGCGGGGTGTCCATCGCCCGATTTCCCCCGGACACCCCGCGCGTCCGCCCCTCCGGCCGTGCGGCGGGCTCCGCGACCGGCCCTACACTGCCTGCGGGGGCGCTTCCCGAGAGACACCCCATGGTCGCCACCGAGGGTCGACCGGCCCGAGAGCCGGAGACGTTCCGGGCGTTGCTCGAAGCGGCCACGTGCCGTCGTGCGGACGCGCTCCGGGCGTTGTACGACGCGTTCGGTGGGCGGGTCTGCGCCTACCTGCGGTGGCGCGGCGCGGCGGACCCCGACGACCTCACGAACGAGGTGTTCTCTCGGGCGTTCCGTCACCTCGACCGCTTCACGGGCTCCGAGGCCGACTTCACGGCGTGGGTGTTCACGATCGCCCGCCGCCTCCTGGTCGACGAGCACCGGCGGGCGAGTCGCCGGCCCGTGACCGTCGAGCTCGCGCCGCAGGTCGGTGACGCGATCGCCGGCGGCGACACCGAGGCCGAAGCGCTCACCCGGGTGCAGGAGGACCGGTTGGACGAGCTGCTCGCTTCCCTGACGCCCGATCAGCGCGAGGTGATCGCGCTCCGGATCATCGCCGACCTCCCGATCGATCGCGTCGCGTCCGTCCTCGGGAAGGACCCGGGCGCCGTGAAGGCACTCCAACACCGCGGCATCGCAGCGTTGCGGCGCCGGCTCGAGAAGACGACGGCATGAGCACCGAGCACTTCGACCCCGACACCGAGCTCGTCTTCGGCGACGAGGCTGCGCCCGACGCGCACCTCGAGGCGCTGCGTCTCGAGGTCGCCGCGCTCCGCGCCGAGTTCGCGGCGGTTGCCGCGCCCGAACCGCGTGGCGAGCTGGCGCGGCTGCTGGGAACGGCGCCCGACCACGCGGCGGGCGCGGTCGTCCCGCTCCGGCCGGCCGGTCGCGCACCCGGGTTGAGGCGGATCCGGCGCCGGCTCGTCGTCGCGATCGCCGCCGTCGTGGGAACGGCGTTGGTCATGACGGGACTGGCGGCCGCGAACGCGCTTCCCGACCCGGTGCAGCGAGTCGTGGACGACGTCCTGTCGCACGCGGGCCTCGGCTCCGTCGTCCACGACGCCGGCGCCGCGCCGACCGGGTCGTCCACCGTCACCACCGCGGCGGGCACGACGACCACGGGCGCCGGCGGCGTGAGCAGTGCACCGGCGCCAGCCGACCCGAGCGCCGGCTCGCCCGCGCCGGCCGTACCGACCACGCTGCCGCCGGCACCGGCCCTCGCCCCGCCCCCGCCCTCGCTCGCGGCGATCCTCCGGCTGCTCGGCGTGTCCGCACCGGCGACGGACCAACCCACGACGAATCAGCCGGGCACGAATCAGCCGGCGCCGACGACCACGACGGCGGCGCCGCTCGTCCCGCTGCCACTCCCCCCGCTCCCGACGGCGCCCCCGACCACACTCCCGCCGACGACACGGCCGCCGACGACGCTCCCACCGACCACGCTGCCGAAGCTGCCGCCGCCGCCCCTGCCGCCGCTGCTCCCCTGATCAGGCGCGCGGGAGGCCGAGGACCCGCTCGGCGACGATATTGCGCTGGATCTCGCTCGTCCCGCCCGGAATGGTGCCCGAGAACGAGCGCATCCACTGGATCATCCACGAGCCCCGCCGCCACGTGGGTGGGCCGTACACCGTCTTGTCGAGCGCGTCCGGCCCCAGCTCCTCGGCCGCCGCGAGCAACAGCTTCTGCACCGTCTCGCTGCCGAACAGCTTGAGCAGGGAGTGCTCCGGCGACGCCTTGCCCTTCATGTGCTTCGCGAAGCCGCGGTAGCCCATCAGCATCAGCGCCTGCGAGTCGACGAAGAACGACGCGATCTCGTCGCGGAACCGGGCGTCCTCGCGCAGGGGTCTCCCGTCCGGGCCGATGCGATCGCCGAGCGCGACCATCGCGAGCCACGTACCGCGCGCGAGGTACGCGTAGTCGATCCACAACATCGCGCGCTCGTGCGCGAGGGATCCCTGGGTGAGCGCCCACCCCTGGTTCAGCTCGCCGAGCAGGTGCTCCTTGGGGACGATCACGTCGGTGAAGAACACCTCGTTGAAGTCGAAGTAGTCGGGCTCGCTCAGCTCGGCGAACGGTCGGGCCTCGACGCCCGGCGACTTCATGTCGATGATGAGGACGCTGATCCCCTTGTGCTTCGGGACGTTCGGATCGGTGCGGACGAAGCACATGTTCCAGTCGGAGTGGTGCGCGCCAGACGTCCACACCTTCTGCCCGTTGACCACGAAGTGGTCGCCGTCGAGCACCGCGCGCGTCTTCAGGCTCGCGAGGTCGCTCCCCGACCCGGGCTCGCTCATGCCGAGGCTCCACGCGATCTCGGCGCGCAGCGTCGGGAGCAGCCAGCGCTCCTGCTGCTCGGGCGTGCCGTAGTCGCGCAGCGACGGCGCGATGATGCCCAAGCCCTGCGGGTTGTACGAGCGGGGCAGGCCGCGGCTCGTGAACTCCTCGAAGTAGATCATCTGCTCGGTCGGGGAGGCGTTCCGGCCCCCCAGCTCGGGGGGCCAGCCGGGAACGAGCCAGCCGGCGTCGAACAGGGTGCGCTGCCACTCACGGGCCCAGTCCGGCATCCACGCGCTCGAGAGCTTCGGCTCGTCGAAGCGCTCGCGCGGCGGCGCGTGCTCCTCGATCCAGTCCACGAGCTCGGCCCGGAACGCCTCCTCGTCGGCCCCGTAACGCAGTCGCACGTGTGCTCACCCTCCGTCGACGGACAAGGGGGCAGTGTCGTGGTGTTCGTCCGCGAGGCGCAAGCGCGGCCAGGGGACAATGCGCGCCGGATCGGACGTCAGTGATTGGCGTGGTAGTGCACGGAGACCTGCGAGGCCGACAGCTGGCTGCCGTAGACGGCGAACTCCTGGATCTCACCCACGAACGCGGAGCTCGTCGGGGGATTCGGCCACGACGAGAGGCCGAAGCTGCCACCCCAGCGCCAGTAGCCCGTGAAGTTCTGGGCCGTGGTGACCGCTCCGTTCGAGGCGACGAGGCTGCCGTCGACGAACAGCTGCATGCCGGCCGCACCGAGGCCGGCGGCGACGTGGTGCCAGGCGCCGTCCGCGTAACCGGCCGCGCTCGCGATCGTGGTGATCGACCCGGGGTTGACGCCGAAGACGACCTTCCCCGAGGCGTCGAGGTAGACGATGCGGTCCATCGCGCTTCCCGTGGTGC
>DASRHL010000104.1:0-2694 GCA_035650535.1 Acidimicrobiia bacterium | reverse complement strand
CGTCGGGCCATCCGGCCCCACGAAAGGGCCGCGAGGCCCGGGGAATACTGTCGTACCCCCAGGGGATACTCCTTCCATGAGCACCCAGCTGCGGCTCGTGGAGACGCCGCCGACGGCCAAGCGCACGCGATCCACCCGGCGTTCCGCCCGGGTGGTCCCCGCCGCTCGCGGCCGGCAGGTCCGCTGGGCTCGCGACTGGTCCCTCGACACCAAGGCCCGCACGGTCGGGCGCCGAGGGGTCGCCGCCGCCCGCGAGGCACTCGCCCAGGCCGAGCGCAAGGCCAGCTGACCGCCTGCCCTCCCCGGGCGGGGTCGGTGGCGGAGGTCAGGTCGTGGTCGTCGTGCTCGACGACGTCGTGGTCGTCGGCGGGAAGACGATGCCGGACTGCACCTGCTGGCGCAGCAGCGTGAGCTCTGGGTAGAACGCCGCGCCCGGGCAGTCGGTGAAGTCGACGTCGCGGTGACCGACGATCGCGTTCGGCAGGAACACCGACGTCCCGACGGCCCAGCGCTGGCAGTTGCACGGCGACGACCCGACGGTCTGCCAGAAGCCCTGCGTGGGGTCGACCCGGGCGACGCTCAGGCGCCACCGCAGCAGCAGCACGAGTGCGTTCCACTGCGCGTCGGTCGGCTTCACCGAGCTGTACGTGCCGATCAGCGCGACGCCGACCGATCCGTAGTTGAACCCACCGGCGTGACCACCGATCACGGGCTGGTCCATGCCGCCCGCGCGTCCTTCGAAGATCTGGCCGTACTTGTCGATCAAGAACTGGTACGCGACGTCGCAGTAGCCGTCTGCATCCATGTGGTACGACTGGATCGCTCGCACCATCGCCGCGCTCTGATCCGGCGTGTAGTTGTTGCTGTTCACCGTGTGGTGCACGACCGCGAAGCGCACACCGCCCTTCGCGTACTCCGGCGCCGAGCACGGCACCGGCCCGGTACCGAACGGCCGCGCGCCCCATTGCGCGCGCGTGATGATCGACGGCATCGTCGGCACGTCACCGGTCGGTGCGGGTGGCAGGCGGCACGCGGTCAGCGCGAGCGCGCCGACAGCGATCAGCGCGAACCCACGGCGGTACGCGCGCTTGCGCCACGGCGACCAGCCGAGTGCGACCGCGACGAGCAGCGCCGCGATCGCGACCAGCACGCCGGCGAAGAGGTAGCGGTCCGGCCCGTCGATGCGCGGGACGATCCCGCCGAGCGCGCCCGCCGACCCCGAGGGCGGCGCCGTCGACGGTGCGTCGACGGTCGTGACCTTGACGTCGGTGGCCGCGCCGTTCGTGACGGCCACGCGCACGGCGGTGGCGTCCTCGCCGATCCACACCGGGTCCGACTTGAGGTCGGTGACCGCGGCCGTGCCCGCGGCGTCGGCGGTGCCCGCGTCGGCCTGGTTGTCGGAGTCGCCGTCGGTCTTCGTCGCCGTCGACCACGTGCCGTCGGCGTGCTGGGCCTGGACCGTGAAGCTCGCCGAGGGGTCGCCCTCCCAGCTGACGCCCACCACGTCGGCGCCGTCGACCGGGGTCGGCGCCGAGGTCCACCCCGGCTGCACCGTCTGCGTCGGCGGCGCGACGGCCACCTCGTTGCTCGTGGGCGCGGGGGGCGCGGGCTCGTCGGTGGCGAACACCGGCCCGCCCAGGAGCACGAGGGCGACGGCGGGGACGATCAGCAAGCGGCGCATGGAAGAAGGTGGTTCCTCGTCGGCTGGTAGCGAGCACTGCGAACAGCCCCGGCCGCCCGGTTCCCGAGCGATCGAGTGTCGCGCGTGTTCTCGTCCACTTCCAGGGGTCACTTGACACACTCCTGCAACACGGCCACCCGGTCCGGCAAGGGCGCTCCCGCCAGGTCGCCGTCGGCCCGGAACGCCCTCTACCGTTGGGAGATATGGCCGATCAGCCGGGGCTCGATCAGTGGAAGACCCTGGCCGAGAAGGAGGCCGGCGGCGATCTCGGCCGGCTGACCTGGGACACGCCCGAGGGGATCGCGGTCAGGCCGCTCTACACGGCCGAGGATCTCGAGGGCCTCGAGACGGTCGGGCAGCTGCCGGGCATCGAGCCGTTCGTCCGCGGGCCGCGAGCGACGATGTACGCGAACCGGCCCTGGACGATCCGCCAGTACGCGGGCTTCTCGACCGCCGAGGAGTCGAACGCGTTCTACCGCCAGAACCTGGCGGCCGGGCAGATGGGGCTCTCGGTCGCGTTCGATCTCGCGACCCACCGCGGCTACGACAGCGACCACCCGCGCGTCGTCGGTGATGTCGGCAAGGCCGGCGTCGCGATCGACTCGGTCGAGGACATGAAGATCCTCTTCGACGGCATCCCGCTCGATCGCATGTCGGTGTCGATGACGATGAACGGCGCGGTGCTGCCCGTGCTCGCGGGATACATCGTCGCCGCGGAGGAGCAAGGCGTCGCGCAGGAGCAGCTCGAGGGGACGATCCAGAACGACATCCTCAAAGAGTTCATGGTGCGCAACACCTATATCTATCCGCCCGCACCGTCGATGCGGATCGTCTCCGACATCATCGCCTATACCTCGGCCAACATGCCGAAGTTCAACTCGATCTCGATCTCCGGCTACCACATGCAGGAGGCGGGGGCGACGTGCGACCTGGAGCTCGGCTTCACCTCGCCGACGGGCTCGAGTACGTGCGCGCCGCGCTCTCGAGGGGCCTCGACATCGACGCGTTCGCCG
>DASRHL010000103.1:0-3424 GCA_035650535.1 Acidimicrobiia bacterium | reverse complement strand
GGGCCGCGTGTCGACGAGCACGCGCGCGTGCTCCGCCACGACGGTTCGGTGATCCCCGGCCTCTACGCCGCGGGCAACGCGTCCGCCAGCGTGTTCGGGCCGGCCTATCCCGGTGGCGGCGCGACCATCGGCCCGGCCCTCACCTTCGGGTACCTCGCCGGGCGCCACGCCGCGTCGCGGGAGTCGTCGGCCGTCACGTGACCCGGAGGGGTCATCCCGCGCTCCGGGCCTGCTCGCGCAGCAGGGCCTTGCGAACCTTGCCGTTGGGGTCGCGAGGGAGGGCCGCGACGATCCTGACCTCCTCCGGGCACTTGTAGGACGCGAGCCGCGCGCGGACGTGCTCCACCAGCTCCTCCGCCGGCGTGGTGGAGCCGGGCGCGAGCTCGACCAGCGCGACGAGCCGTTCGCCGTACACGTCGTCGGGCACCCCGAACGCGGCGCAGTCGACGACGGCCGGGTGCATGTGCAAGGCGTCCTCCGCCTCGCGCGGGTAGATGTTGACCCCGCCGCGCACGACGAGCTCCGCGGAGCGGTCAGTGACGTAGAGGTAACCGTCGGCGTCGAGGTGGCCGAGATCGCCGCCGGTGACCGCCGGCCCGAAGCGCGTGTCCGCCGTGACCGCCGAGGTCGCATCGGGGTTGTTGCGGTAGTGGAAGCGGTCGCCGGCGGCGGGGACCACGTGGATCCATCCGGTCTCGCCGGGCGCCAGCTCGTGGCCGTCGTCGTCGAGGATCAGCACGTGCACGCCTTCGAACGGGCGACCCGCGCTCCCGGGGTGGGCCCGCCACTCGTCGGGGCCGATGCGGCTGACACGCCCCGCCTCGCTGAACCCGTAGAACTCCCACACCTCGGCCGGCGCGAAGAAGTCGAGGATGCGTTGCTTCACCGGCACCGGGCAGGCAGCCGCGCCGTGCAGCACGAGGCGCAGCGACGACCGGTCGAAGCGCTCCCGGTCCGCCTCCGGCAGCTCGAGCAGGCGGGCGAAGTGCGTGGGCACGAGGAACGTGTTCGTCACGCCGTGCGCCTCGACCAGGCGCAGGAACTCGCGGGCGTCCCAGCGTTGTATCACGACGACCGTGGCGCCGAGGGCGAGGTGCGTGATCGCGTACGACCAGGGCGCGCCGTGGTACGCGGGGCCGGCGATCAGGTGCACGTCGTCGGGCGTGAAGCCCCACAGGTCGACGTGGGTCCGGCGCGACCGCGCGGTGGTCGCCTGCTCGTGGACGACGCCCTTCGGTCGCCCGGTCGTGCCCGACGTGTAGAGCACGACCGCGGGTGCGTGGCTCGGCGCGCGGCCCGCGGGGTCGGGTGACGCCGCCGCGAGCAGCTCCTCGTAGTCGCCACCCACGCGTACGGCACGGCAGCCGGGGACGGCCGTGAGCGCGGCGTCGGCCTCCGCCGCGAGGTCGACGTGGGTCACCAGAATCCGCGCGTCGGAGTCGGACAGGATCCACGCGACCTCGTCGCCGCGCAGGTGCCAGTTCACGGGCACGAGCTGTGCGCCCGTGCGCGCGATCGCCGCGTTGGTCTCGAACCACTCGCACGAGTTCGGCAGCATCAGCGCGACCCGCTCGCCGGGCCCGGCGCCGAGGCCGCGCAGCACGGCCGCGAGGCGCGCACTCCGCTCGTCGAGCTCCGCGAACGTCCGCGTCCCGCCGGGAGCGACGAGCGCACACCTCGCGGACGCCATGGCCCGGGATTACGAGACGTCGAGGGCCGTCAGGCGGCCGCGCGCCTCGAAGCGCTTCCGCAGCTCCTCGCGGTCGGCGTCGGTCATGGGCTGCAGGGGTTCGCCCTTCGCCGGTCGCCAGTAGACGCCGTCGGCGGGCTCCCACCGCTCGTGGCGGAGCTGGCGCTTCATTGGCTTCTGGCTCTCGGTGGTCGGCATCTTCGCGACGACGCGCACGTAGCGCGGCGACCACTTCGTGCCCAGGTCGGGCTGCTCCGAGAGGAACTCGTCGAAGTCCGCCGGGTCGAAGGAGGCGCCCGGGCGCAGCTCGATCGTCGCCATCACCTGGTCGCCGACCTCCTCGTCGGGGACGGCGTAGACGCAGACGAGCACGACGTCGGGATGGCGGGCGATCAACCGCTCGATCGGCGCGGCGGCGAAGTTCTCGCCGTCGACCCGCAGCCACTCGAAGTCACGCCCCGCGAAGTAGAAGTAGCCCGCCTCGTCGCGGTAGCCGAGGTCGCCGGTCCAGTAGTAGCCACCGCGCACACGGGCCTGGTTCGCCTCGTCGTTCTTGTAGTAGCCCTCGAAGCCCGCGGCGCCGTTCTTGTTGACGATCTCGCCGATCGCCTCGAGCGGGTTGAGGAGCCGGCCCTGCTCGTCGAACCGCGCGCGAGGGCACTCCTCGCCGGTGTCGGGGTCGAGGATCACCGTCCCCTCGGGGCCGAGCCCGAGCGAGCCCGCGGGCATGTCGGGGACGCGCGAGATCGCGGCGCCGCCCTCGGTGGATCCGTAGCCGTCCTGCACGCGGCAGCCGAACCGCTTCGCGAACCGCTCGATGTCGAGGTCGGCGGCCTCGTTGCCGAAGACGTGCGTGAGCGGGTTGTCGGCGTCGTCGGGCTGCTCGGGTGTCGCCAGGATGTACGACAGCGGCTTACCGACGTAGTTCATGAACGTCACGCCGAACCGTCGCACGTCGGGCAGGAACCCCGATGCCGAGAACCGGCGGCGGAGCGCCGCGGTCGCGCCCGTCCCGACCCAGGGGGCGAACCCGATCATGCAGGTGTTCGAGTGGAACAGCGGCATCACGAGGTACATGACGTCGTCGGGCGTGATCGGCTCGCGCTCGATGAAGATCTGGCCGATCCGTGCCAAGCGGCCTTGCGAGCAGATACACGCCTTGGGCGCACCGCTCGTACCGGACGTGAACAGCAGCAGGTAGATCCCGGTCTCGTCGATCTCGACGTCGGGGAGGGGCGCGCTCGCATGCGGGACGAGCAACGCTCGGTACGTCTCGGTGTCGACATCGAGCACGCGCCCGACTCCGGGAAGGTCGAGACCGTCGAGGAGGTGCGCGTGCCGGCCCTCGGTGACGACCAGCTGGCAGTCGGCATGCGTGATGTCGCGGGCCAACTCCGCGCCGCGGCGCGTCGGATTGATGCCGACCACGACCGCGCCGATCAGCGCGGCGCCGCCCAGCCACATGAGGTACTCGGGCGTGTTGTCGAGCAACACGCCCACGTGCCGCGGCGCGCCGTCGGGCAACTCGGCGAGCAAGAGCTGCGCGAAGCGGCATGCCTCCTCGTAGTACTCGGCGTGGGTCCAGCTGCGGTCGCCGAACTTGATCGCCACCCGGCTGCGGATGTCGGGGTCGGTGCCGTTGCGGCGCAGCAACGCCGCGGCGTTCGGCGCGACGAGCGGCGCCTGGCCCGGCGCCGGCGCGGTACGAGCAGGAGAAGTCATGCTGGCACGGAA
>DASRHL010000102.1:0-6612 GCA_035650535.1 Acidimicrobiia bacterium | reverse complement strand
CGACCGTGACCGTCCCGGCCGGGAGTTAGTGTCGGCCGCGACACCTGACGCGCCGTCAGATCTTCGACGAGACCCCGAACCCCACGCAACGACGAACAAGAGGTGTGCACATGGCCACGGCCACCGACGACTACCGGCTGCTGATCGGCGGCGAGTGGGTCCCCGGGTCGGCGGGTTCCTACGGGATCGTGAACCCGGCCACGGAGGAGACCTTCGCGGAGGCGCCCGAGGCCAGCGCGGCCGACGCCGAGGCGGCGGCCCAGGCCGCCCGCGACGCGCTCCCCGCATGGAGGCGCACGAGCCCCGAGACGCGCGCCAACCTCCTGCAGGCGCTCGCCGACGAGATCCGCAAGCGCAACGACGCCCTCCTGCCGCTGATCATGGCGGAGACCGGTGCGACGCTGTCGGTGGGATCGGCGCTCCAGGTGCCGCAGGCGGTGGCGCGCTTCGAGCGCTACGCCAAGGGCGCGCTGCAGGACATCAGCGTGCCGCTCGCGCCGTCGGTCATGCCGACCACCCCGCTCGCGCCCGGCGGCCTCATCGGCGGCTACGTCCTGCGCCAGCCCGTCGGCGTCGTCGCGTGCATCGCGCCCTACAACTTCCCGCTCACGAGCATGGCCGGCAAGGTCGGGCCCGCGCTCGCGACGGGCAACACGATCGTGATGAAGCCGCCCCCGCAGGACCCGCTCTCGATCATCGAGCTCGCGAGGATCTGCGAGGCGGTCGGGTTCCCGCCCGGTGTCGTCAACGTCGTGACCGGCTCGAAACCCGAGGTCGGCTCCGCGCTCGTCGACTCCCGCAACGTCGACATGGTCAGCTTCACCGGCAGCACCGCGGTCGGTACCAGGATCTACGAGGCCGCGGGCAAGACGATGAAGCGCCTGCTCATGGAGCTCGGGGGCAAGGGCGCGTGCATCGTCTGCGACGACGCCGACCTGCAGAAGGCGATCACGGGTCTGGTCAGCGTGTGGGCCTTCCACTCCGGCCAGATCTGCACCGCGCCGACGCGGGCGATCGTCCACCGGAGCGTCTACGACCAGCTCGTCGCGGGCCTGCGGGCGGCGGCGCCGAACCTGAAGATCGGCCCCCCCGAGCTGCCCGAAACCGTCGTCGGTCCCGTGATCTCCGACACGCAGCGGGGCCGCATCGAGCACATGATCCAACTCGGCGTCGACGAGGGCGGCGAGCTCCTCGTCGACGGCCGGCGCCCGCCCGTGGAGCGCGGGTTCTTCGTCGGTCCGACGCTGCTCGCCGGGTGCACGAACCAGATGACGCCGGTGCGCGAGGAGATCTTCGGCCCGGTCATCGTCGTCGTCCCCGTCGACAGCGACGACGAGGCCGTCGCGGTCGCCAACGACTCCGACTACGGCCTGTACGACTACGTGTTCTCGGAGGACACCGGGCGCGCGTACGGCATCGCCCAGCAGCTCGAGGCCGGTCACGTGGGGATCAACACCGCCCAGCGCAACCACGAGGCCCCGTTCGGGGGCTTCAAGATGAGCGGGATCGGCCGCGACGGCGGCGACTTCGGCCTCCACGCGTACACCGAGCTCCAGAGCATCGTCTGGCCCGGGTAGCCGGGTCGTCTCCAGTCCCCAGGGGGGTCCCCGTGAAAGCACTCGTGTTCGACGGTGAGAAGGCGTCCGTCCGCGACGACGTCGAGGTGAAGCCGCCCGGGCCGACGGAGGTGCGGGTCCGCATCGCGTCGGCCGGGCTCTGCCACTCCGACGTGAGCCTGCTCGACGGCACGATCCCGTGGCCGGCGCCCGCGATCATGGGCCACGAGGGGGCCGGCGTCGTCGACGCGGTGGGGGAGGCCGTGCGGCACGTGAAGCCCGGCGACCACGTCGTCGTGCACACGATGGCGTACTGCGGTGCGTGCAAGTGGTGCATCACCGGGCACCCGGCCTGGTGCCGCAAGAGCATCGCGAACGCGAGCCAGCCGTTCACCGTCGGCGGCGAGCCCGCGTGGAACTTCGCCGCCGCCTCGTTCTTCTCCGAGTACACGGTCGTGCTGGGTGTCCAGTGCGTGAAGATCCCCGACGAGATCCCCCTCGGCGTCGCCTGCCTGATCGGCTGCGGGGTGCTCACCGGCATCGGCTCGGTCTGGAACCGCACCAACCTCGGGCTCGGGAACACGTGCGCGGTGTTCGGCGTCGGCGGCGTCGGGCTCAACGTGATCCAGGGTGCGAGGGCGAAGGGCGCCAGCCGCATCGTCGCCATCGACGCCCTCCCCGAGAAGGAGGCGGCGGCGCGCGACTTCGGCGCCACCGACTTCATCCTCGCCGGGCCCGGCGTCGACGTCGTCGCCAAGGTGCGCGAGATGTTCCCGACCGAGATCGACAACGTCGTCGGCTCCTTCGGCGAGGGCGGCGTCGACTACGCGTTCGAGTGCGTCGGCCGTCCCGAGCTGGTGCAGCAGGCGTTCGACATGCTCGATTGGGGTGGCACGGTCGTCGCGGTCGGCGTACCCGCGCCGACGGCAACGGCACCCTTGCGGATCACGGCGTTCACGCAGGTCGAGCGGACGCTGACCGGCTCGCGCGCCGGTTCGCACCGGCCCCACTACGACATCCCCCTGATCGTCGACGCGTACCAGCGCGGGATCATCAAGCTCGACGAGCTCGTCTCCGCGACCTACCCGCTCGACGACTGGGAGACCTGCGCCCACGACCTGCACGAGGGCAAGCTGCTGCGCGGCGTGCTCACGATCACGAACGTCTGACGGCTCCCGGCGCGGGGAATGGAGCTCGAGGGGGCGCGCGTCCTCGTCACGGGCGCGTCGTCGGGGATCGGGGCGGCCGCCGCGGTTGCGTTCGCCGGCGCGGGTGCGACCGTCGGCATCTGTGCCCGCCGCGCCGATCGGCTGGTCGAGGTGCTCGAACGCTGCCGCTCACGCGCGCCGGCGTCGTGCAGGTGGACCGTCGACCTGGCGGATCTCGACGCGCTGCCCGGGTTCGCGGCCCGGGCCGACGCCGAGCTCGGCGGCATCGACATCCTCGTCAACAACGCCGGGATCCCCATGCGGCGGCGCATGCAGGAGCTCGCGCTCGCCGACCTCGAGGCCGTGATGCGGGTCAACTTCTACGCGCCGGTCGTGCTCACGTCGGCCCTGCTGCCCGGGATGCTGGCACGGCGCCGGGGCCGCGTCGTTAACGTGTCGTCGATGGGCACCCGGACGCTCGCGCTCGGTGTGGGCGCGTACGCAGCGTCGAAGGCCGCGCTCGAGCTCTACACGGAGGGCCTCTATGCCGACCTGCTCGGCTCGGGCGTCACCGCGCAGCTCTTCGTCCCGGGCACGACGAGGACGGAGTTCTCGACGCCTCGTGCCGGCGACCGGGGCGTCCCCTGGGTCGACCCGGACGCGATGGAGGCGGAGGCCGTCGCCGACGCCCTCGTCGCGCACGTCCGCGGCGACCGGTTCGAGGGGCATGCGAGCGAGGCCCTGGCGCGGACCGCCGCGACGAAGCGCTCCGACCCCAACGAGTTCCTGGAGAAGGCCGCCACGCGCGTTCTCCGCACGTAGCGCTCGGATCATCCCGGACGAACGTGCCGAGAACGCGAAGGCGACGGTGGAGGAGAGATGATGGCGAGCACGGAAGGCCGGTTCGACGGCAAGGTCGTGGTGGTGACGGGGGCGGCATCGGGCATCGGCAAGGCGACCGCGCACCGGTTCGGGGCCGACGGCGCCACGGTCGCGTGCCTCGACCTGAACCACGCGGGCGCGGAGGCGACGGCGACCGTGATCCGCAACGCGGGCGGCGCCGCCCACGCGTTCCGGGTCGACGTGAGCGACGGCGAGGACGTCGACGCGGTCGTCGAGTGGGTCGTCCGTGAGCTCGGCAAGCCCGACGTCCTCTGCAACATCGCCGGGATCGGACACTTCGCGCGCTCGGAGGAACAGACGGTCGCCGATTTCGCCCGGATCATCGGCGTGAACCTCGTCGGCGTGTTCGCCATGTCGCACGCGTGCCTGCCCCATCTCCTCGAGACCCGGGGCAACATCGTGAACATGTCGTCGAGTGCCGGCGTCTTCGGGCAGCCCTACAGTGCCGCCTACTCGGCGTCGAAGGGCGGCGTCTCCCTCCTGACCCGGGCGATGGCCGTCGAGTTCAGCCGCCGGGGCGTCCGGGTCAACGCGGTCGCCCCGGCCGGCATCGATACGCCCATCACCCAGTCGTTCGTGTTCCCGGAAGGCGTCGACGTGATGGAGTTCGCGAAGATCTTCCCTCCGACCGGGGAGATGGCCCAGCCGGAGGAGGTCGCCAACCTGGTGACGTTCCTCGCGTCGGACGAGGCGAGATACATCTCGGGGGCGATCGTCCCCGTCGACATGGGAGTGACGGCCTGAGCGAGCTCGCCGAGCGGGGATCCCGTGAAGCAGCGAGCGTGGCCCGACCGGCCCGGCGCGCCGCGCCGAGAGGGGGAAAGATGACCGAGACCGGCACGAGCCCCGGCCAGAACGCGCCGTTCGGCAAGGGCGTGAAGCAGCGCGACCAGATCCGGATGACGCCCGAGGAGATCGACGCGTTCGTCAACGGCTGGCACACGATGAACTGCGCCACGATCAACCACGACGGGACGATCCACCTCGTCGCGATGTGGTACGGCTTCCTCGAAGGGTGCCCCGCACTCGAGACGAAGGCCAAGAGCCAGAAGGTCGCGAACCTCCGACGGAACCCGCAGATCACCTGTCTCATCGAGGAGGGCGACAAGTACGAGGAGCTCCGCGGCGTCGAGATGGTCGGGCACGCGGAGATCGTCGAGGACCCCGACCGGATGTTCGAGCTCGGCATCAGCGTGTTCGAGCGGAGCTCCGGCCAGACCTACACGCCCGAGATGAAGCCGTTCGTGGACGTGATGCTCAACAAGCGTGTCGTCGTCAAGATCCACGTCGACAAGTACGTGAGCTGGGACCACCGTAAGCTCGGGACGGGCGGCGCGTAGGTCTCCGTCGTGGGCCTGCTCGCCGACCATCCCGGAACCTACGAGACGATCGGCGTCGAGTACCGGAGCCGGCGCGTCGCCGACCCGCGCCTCGAACGGCGGGTGCACGAGGCGCTCGGTGACGCGCCCACGGTCGTGAACGTCGGGGCCGGCACCGGGTCGTACGAGCCGCGCGACCGCCGCGTCGTCGCCGTCGAACCGTCGGTGGTGATGCTCGCGCAGCGCGGCGACGGCGCGGCCCCGGCCGTCCGGGGCATCGCGGAGGCGCTGCCGTTCCTCGACGGTTCGTTCGGCGCGGCCCTCGCCATCCTGACGATCCACCACTGGACCGACCCGATGGCCGGGCTGGCCGAGCTCCGGCGCGTGTCGCGCCGCCAGGTCGTGCTCCACTTCGACCTCGACGTGTCCTGGCGGTTCTGGCTCGCGGACTACCTGCCCGAGGCCTGGGCGCTCGACGACCGGCGCTCCCCGACGGTCGACGCGGCCGTCGCTGCGTTGGGCGGGTCGGATCGGGTGCGGGTCGAGGTCCTGCCGGTGCCGCACGACTGCACGGACGGGTTCATGGCCGCGTTCTGGCGCCGGCCCGACGCCTACCTCGACCCGGGCGTGCGGGCCGGCATCTCGTCGCTCGCCCAGCTCGGCGACGCCGTCGTCGGGGCCGGCATCGAGCGGCTCGCCCGCGATCTGGCGTCCGGTACCTGGCACGAGCGGCACGGGGCGCTGCTCGCGCTCGACGAGTACGACGCCGGTTACCGGCTGATCGTCGCCGGCTGATCACGCACGGCCGCGATCCGCTGCACGGCGGCGGGCCGCGGGTGGTCGACCACCACGTCCTCGTACGCGACCACCCGGAGCTCGCCGCGCACGGCGTCCAGGAGCTCGCCCGGGTCGAGCAGGAAGTCCGGGTTCGTCACGTGCCCGAAGCGGGCGTTGCCGCGCGCGAAGGTCTCGTAGAGCAGCACGCCGCCCGGCGCGACGGCGGCGACGACGGCGGGCAGCAACGGCCGGTGCAGGTAGTTGGTGACGACGACGCCGCCGAACGTCCGCCCCGCGAACGGCGGCCGTGCGCCGCTCTCGAGGTCGGCCTCGACGAGCTCGCAGCCGGGCCGGTCGCGCAGGTCCGCGACCCCCGCGACGTCGCGGTCGACGGCGACGACGGGATGGCCGCGCTCGACGAACCAGCGGACGTGCCTCCCGCCACCGCACGCGACGTCGAGCACGACCGCGCCGTCGGGAACGAGCGCCGCGTGCCTGACGACCCATGGAGACGGTTCCACGCGGTGAGCTCGGTCACATCTTGGCGATGATGCGGTTCGCGAAGTCCTCCGTGGCGCGCAGCTTGGCGTCGAGCGTGCTGCGGTAGTCGCGGCTGTCCGCGCGCTCGGCGAACATCCAGGGCGCGCAGATGAGGTCGGTGACGCCCGCCTCCTCCACGCGCTTGTACAGGTCGACGTCGGGCTCCGCCGCCAGCGCGAGGGTGATCGGGAAGCCCTCCCACGATCGACCCTCCGCCTCGAGCGCCCGGCGGGCCCGGCCCACCCACGCGACCGCCTCCTCCTCGCTGTACGGCCCGGTCGCCAGGAACCCGTCGGAGAGGCGGGCCATCCGGCGCAGCGCGGGCTCGCTGATGCCGCCGACCATGATCGGGACGGGTTCCGTCGGCGA
>DASRHL010000101.1:0-2644 GCA_035650535.1 Acidimicrobiia bacterium | reverse complement strand
CATCGCGTGGGTCTGCTGGTCGACGAAGACGAAGTGCTGCATGCCCGTCGCCCGGTCGCCGTCGATCTCGACGACCGGCATGTTGCCGACGAACTGCCCCCGTGGCGCGGCCGCGAGCAGCGCCGGGAACCGCTCGAGCGTGTAGGGCGTCCCGAACGCGGTGTAGACGGCGTCGGGAGTGAACACCTCGAGCCACCGGTCGGCGACGAACTGGCTCGCGAGCAGCATGTAGCGCGCGCAGAGCGCGTGGAGCTCCACGAGGTCGGCGGTCCGGTCCGTGTGCTCCGCCATCCGAACGTCCCCTCCTTCGGGAACTGTCATTCCCGAACAGGAGAATCATATTCTCGCACGGCGGGCCGCGTTCGCCCCACTGCGGCAGAGGTGCGAGCAGCGATGATGGAGCCGTGAGCGATGCGCTCTGGACGCCGGCGCCTGAACGCGTCGCGGCGACGAACCTCCGCGCCTTCGCGGCGGCGTCGGGCGTCGCCGCGGTCGCCGGCGGCGCCTATCCCGAGCTCCACGAGTGGTCGGTGCGCGAGCCCACCGCCTTCTGGCGCGCCGTGTGGGGCTGGGCCGGCGTCGTGGGCGAGCCGGGGGAGCCGGTCGTCGAGGCGGCGCCGGAGATGTGGCGTACGCGGTTCTTCCCCGACGCCCGGCTGAACTTCGCCGAGAACCTGCTGCGCGCGCCCGGCGACGTGCCCGCGATCCTGTTCGCGCGCGAGGACGGCGCCCGCCGTGCGGTGACGCGACGCGAGCTCCACGAGCTCGTGTCACGCATCCAGCAGGCGCTCCTGGCCGACGGCGTCCGCCCCGGTGACCGCGTCGCCGCGCTCGTGCCGAACGTTCCCGAGGTCTACGCGCTCATGCTCGCGGCGACGAGCATCGGCGCGACCTTCTCGTCGTGCTCACCCGACTTCGGCGTACGCGGGGTCCTCGACCGATTCGGCCAGATCGAGCCGGTGGTCCTCGTCGCCGTCGACGGCTACGTCTACGAGGGCAAGCGGTTCGAGACGCTCGACCGGGCTCGCGAGATCCGCGCCGCACTGCCGACCGTGCGGCGCATCCCGGTGCTCGCAGTGCTGGACGACGTGGCCGACCCGAGCGGGATCGAGCGGGGCGTCGGTTGGGATGACTGGCTCGCGCCCTACGCGCCCGCGCCCGTGGAGTTCACGCGCCTTCCGTTCGACCATCCCGTCTACGTGCTCTACTCGTCGGGGACGACCGGCCTGCCCAAGTGCATCGTGCACCGCGCCGGCGGCGTGTTGTTGAAGCATCTCGTCGAGCACCGGCTGCACTGCGACGTGCGCGACGGCGACCGTGTCCTCTACTTCACGACGACCGGGTGGATGATGTGGAACTGGCTCGCGTCGGCACTCGCGAGCGATGCCGCGGCCGTCGTCTACGACGGGTCCCCCGCCGTCGACGGCGCCCGTGTCCTCTGGGACCTCGCCGACGAGGTCGGCGTGACGCTGTTCGGCACGTCGGCGAAGTTCCTCGACGCCTGCCACAAGCAGGGTTTGCGCCCGGCCGAGTCGCACTCGCTCGCGTCCGTGCGCACGATCACCTCGACCGGCTCGCCGCTCTCCGACGACGGGTTCCGCTACGTGTACGAGCACGTAAAGCCCGACGTGCACCTCGCGTCGATCTCCGGTGGCACCGACCTGTGCGGTTGCCTCGTCGCCGGCG
Source organism: Acidimicrobiia bacterium (assembly GCA_035650535.1). GTDB lineage: Bacteria > Actinomycetota > Acidimicrobiia > IMCC26256 > PALSA-555 > DASRHL01. The sequence goes on along the minus strand of DASRHL010000101.1, from coordinate 958 downwards.
ACCCGACCGGGCCGGTCTACGCGGGCGAGATCCAGCGGCCCGGTCTCGGCATGGCGATCGAGGTGTTCGACGACGGCGGGGCGCCGCTCGGCCCCGGCGCTGCCGGCGAGCTCGTCTGCACGGCGCCGTTCCCGTCGATCCCGCTCGGCCTCTGGGACGACCCGGGCGACGAGCGCCTCCGGGCGACGTACTTCGAGCGCTTCCCGGGCGTGTGGCACCAGGGTGACTACGCCGAGTGGACCGAGCACGGCGGGGTGGTCATCCACGGTCGGTCGGACGCGACGCTCAACCCGGGCGGCGTGCGCATCGGGACGGCCGAGATCTACCGCCAGGTCGAGACGATCGACGCCGTCGTCGAGAGCCTGGTGATCGGCCAGGAGTGGGACGGCGACGTGCGCGCCGTCCTGTTCGTCGTGCTGCGTGACGGCGCCGCGCTGACCGACGAGCTGGCCGCCGAGATCCGGGCGCGGATCCGAAACGGCGCGTCGCCGCGCCACGTGCCGGCGCGCATCCTCGCCGTCGACGACCTACCTCGAACCCGCAGCGGCAAGCTCACCGAGCTCGCCGTACGTGACGTCGTGCACGGCCGGCCGGTCAAGAACGTCGAGGCGCTCGCCAACCCCGAGGCGCTGGACCGCCTCCCGCTCGACGAGCTGCGCACGTGAGGCTGCAGGCGTGAGGCTGCGCAGCCTGCTCTTCGCGCCGGCGAGCCGGCCGGACGTCGTGGCCAAGCTGCCCCGCAGCGGTCCCGACGGCGTGGTCCTCGACCTCGAGGACGCGGTCGCGCCGAGCGGCAAGGCCGGCGCCCGTGCGGTCGCCCGCGAGCTCGGCGCGCGGCTGGCCGTCGAGCACCCCGGTATCGCGGTCTTCGTACGTGTGAACGCCGTCGTGAGCGAGTGGTTCGCCGACGACGTTGCCGAGGCCTTGCATCCGACGCTCACGGGCGTCGTCGTCCCGA
>DASRHL010000100.1:0-6149 GCA_035650535.1 Acidimicrobiia bacterium | reverse complement strand
CTGCTCGTGGGCAAGCCCGACTGGGTGCGCGTGAACACGCTCGAGTCGGGTCCGGTGCGGGCCCGCCTGCTCGTCGTCGCCGTCTACCAGTGGCCGAGCCACGCGGTCGGCAACGAACGGTGGTGCGTCCGCCGCGGCGAGGAGACCGCGCTGGTCGAGGTGCGCACGACGCTCGAGCTCCACGCGCACGAACGCTTCGTACGCGTACGTGTCGAGTTCGACAACCGGTGCCGCGACCACCGCCTCCGCGCGCACTTCCCGTTGCCGGCGCCGGTCGAGCGGTCCGCGGCCGAATGCGCGTTCGCGGTCGTCGAGCGCGGCCTCACCGCCGAGGGCGGCCCGCACGAGCTCCCGCTCCCGACCTTCGTGTCCCGCCGCTTCGTCGACTGCTCCGACGGCGAGGTCGGTCTCGCGATCCTGCACGACGGTCTCCTCGAGTACGAGGTGGTCGGCGACGGCACCGAGGTCGCGCTGACGTTGCTTCGCGCGACGGGCTACCTGTCGCGTACCGAGCTGCAGATGCGGCCGAACCCGGCCGGGCCGATCGACGTGCTCGAGGGCCCCCAGCTGCAGGGCGATCACGCGGTCGAGTACGCCGTCCTCCCCCACCGCGGCGACTGGCGCGCCGCCCGGTTGTACGACGCCGCCGACGAGTTCCTCGTGCCGCTCGAACGCGTCCGCGGCGGTGTTCCCGGCGCGCCCCTCCCGCCGAGCGGGCAACGGCTCCGGGTCCTCGGCGCGGTCGTGTCCGCGGTGTTGCGCGAGCCCGGCGGTCTCGTGGTCCGCGTGACGAACCAGTCCCCCCGACCGACGGTCGCGACCGTCGAGGTCGACGGCGTGCCGGGAACGGGTTGGATCGTCGACCTGATCGGCGGACCGCTCGAGCCCTTCACCGGCGAGGTGCGCCTCGGTCCGTGGGAGATCGCGTCCCTGCGCCTGGACTGACCCGCGTCGGTGCGAAAACCTGCGTCTGGCGCAGGAAAGGGCACAGACGCGGTCGGAGGCGGGTGGGTCGGAGGGGGTGGGGTCAGAGGCGGGTGGTGTAGACCTCGACGGGGTGGTCGAAGCCGTCGAGGGTGCGGGGTCCGAGCGCGACGACGCGGTCGGGGCCGGCACGGCGGGCCACCTCGGCGTCGAGGACGATCTGGCGCGGACCGGCCGTCCCGACGAGGCGGGCCGCGAGGTTGACGACGGGCCCGAAGAGGTCGCCCTCGCGCACGAGCACCTCACCGGCCGCGAGCCCGACCCGCACCGGCGGGAGGTCGTCGCTCGCGTCGACCGCGTCCACGATCGCGCGGGCGATCGCCAACGCCTCCGCCGCGTCGCCGGCAGCGAACATCGCCTCGTCGCCGATGAGCTTCACGAGCCGCGCGCTCGGGCGCGCCAGCACGTCACTCACCAGGCGCTCGAACTCCACGACGAGCGCGTCGAGCGCGGCTGCGCTCCGGCCCGACGAGACGGCGGTGAACCCGACCAGGTCCGCGAAGCCGACGACGGCATCGGTCGTGCTCTGCGTCGTCGCGGGGACGCCCCACAGCGCGTACCGGCGGCCGGCCGCCGCGACCTGGTGCCGGTGCACGGTGTCGAGCACCGGCGCGATCAACGGCATGAACGCCTCGGCCGTCCGCACGAGGTCGCGCGCGACGTCGACGTTGCCGCCACCTCCCGCCCGCAGCGGCGCCTCCTGGGCGCTGCGCACGGCCGCGACCTCGGCGTCGGCAAGGCTCGCCAGCGCCGAGCCCATGACCCGAGCCAACTGCAGCGCGACGTCTCGTGACAGCGTCTGCTCGAGCAGTTCGAACAAGCGGAACACCTCGACGTCGCGCTCGCTGCACGGCCGCTCGTCGGCGAGCGGGTCCGCGAAGCCCAGGGCGCTCCAGACCCGCCGGGCGGTCGGCCCGTCGAGCCCGGCCCGGGCCGCGGCCTCCTCGATCCGCAACCGCTCGACGCCGCCTTCGACGACCCAGACGGCCGCGATCGCGTGCAGGCGCCGTTCGGCGATCGCGTCGCGGATCTCGCCGAGCGACACGCCGTGGTCGAGCGCGAGCTGCAGGAGCGCCAGCCGCTCCTCGGCGTCGGGCGCGGCCGGGTCGTACAGGCCGAGCTGCTGGAGCTCGGCGGGTGTCACGCGGGTGCCTCCGCGGCCGCGAGGAGCGTCTCGCCGCGCGCCTCCGACGCCGACCAGGTCGGGTCGAGGCCGGGCGCCCGGAGCCGCGAGCCGTCGGGCACCTGCCAGAGGAGCGCCGGGCGCGGGCCGTGCCAGCGCACCGCGTACGACACGGGGCCGCGCCGGGTGGGTGCGTCGTGCACCTCCAGGTCGCGGCCCCGCCACGCGGCCGGCAGCTCGGCGCAGATGGTGAGCGAGTCCTCGCCGGTCTCGTGGACGAGCACGCTCCGCAGGGCGAGCAGCATGGCGGGGCCGTCGCCGGCGGCGCGCGCCCGGACGACGGCACCCCAGCGGGCCGGCTCCGACCGGCGGCGCGCGGCGCGGCGGCGGGCGCGACCGGGGAGCCGTTCCCACCCGGCGGCGGCCTCGGCGTCGAAGCCCCAGTCCTCCAGGGCGGCGACGAGGTCCGCGCCGGCCGCGGCACGGCGGCGGCTCGAGAGCGCCCGGGCGCCGGCCGCGAGGAGCAGCTCGGCCCGCGCCGCCCGGACGGCCGCGGCGAGGTGGTCGTCCGGCAGCACGATCCGCATCCCTCGGTCGAGCTGGGCCGACCATCCCCGCGCGACCGCGTCCGGCGACGGCAGGCGGGCCGGGTCGACGCTCGCCGACGGCGCACCGGTCACCAGCGCGGCGCGGAACGTCGTGCGGTGGGCGACGGGGTGCAGCCACGCCACGTCGAGGCGCCCTCTCCGGTCGCGCAGCGCCGGTGGCGGGTCGTCCGAGGCGCGGCCGCCCGCGACGTCGTCGAACACGGCACCGTCGGTGTCGGCCGCGGGGTTCGCCGTGCCCGCGGCCCACCGCGACGGGGCGCGGGCCGTGCGCAACGCGGGCCGACCGTCGATCCACACGGTCGCGCCGTCACACGCGGCGTCGTGCGCCTCGCGGACGACCAGCGCGAGCACGAACGGCGCGGGCGACGCGTTCTCGACCTCCACGACGACCAGATCGGGCGCGGCGCCGTAGACGCGCTGGCGCGCGTCGCCGCCCGGCACGCGCATCGCGGTCTCGACCACGGGGACGTCGTCACGGCGCGACTGCCGGACGGCGCGCTCCCGGCCCGGCACGTGCCAGCGGTCGTCGGCCCCGATCCACCAGTCGAGCGACCAGGCCGCGTCGTCGAGCCGCACACGGCCGTCGGGCGCGACCCGCGCCACGGCACCGCCGACCACACCAACCAGTGCGTTCATCGCGGACGGACCGTCATCAGATGCCGTGCAGCTCGGGTTTCGCCTCGCGCAGCATCAGCGCCGGCACCATGTCTGCCGCGCGCAGCCCTTCGTACAAGACGGCGCCGACCATGGTCGCGATCGGCATCTCGACGCCGTGCTCGCCCGCGAGCTCGAGCACCGCCGCGGTAGTCTTCACACCCTCGGCCACCATGTTCATCTCGGCGACGATCTCGTCGAGCGTGCGGCCGCGTCCGAGCTCGAAGCCGACGTGGCGGTTGCGGCTCTTCTCGCTCGTGCAGGTGGCGACGAGGTCGCCCATGCCGGCCAGCCCCGCGAACGTCATCGGGTTCCCGCCGAGCGCGACCCCGAGGCGGGCGAGCTCGGCGAGACCGCGTGTGATGAGCGCCGCACGCGTGTTGTCGCCGAAACCGAGACCGGCGGCCGCACCCACCGCGAGCGCGATGACGTTCTTCAGCGCACCGGCGATCTCGCACCCGACGACGTCCGCGTTCGTGTAGACGCGGAACGTCGGCGTCATGAACAGGTGCTGGAGCGACGTTGCCGTCTCGGCGTCGCCGACGGCGACGACCGACGCCGTCGGCTGCCCTTCGGCGACCTCGCGGGCGAGGTTGGGGCCGGTGAGCACCCCGATCCGGTCGGGCGCGTGACCGGGCAGAACCTCGCGGACGATCTGGGTCATCCGCGCCCGCGTCCCCTGCTCGACGCCTTTCGCCAGGCTGATCACCGGAACGTCGGGCGGGATCGCGGGCGCGGCCTCGGTGATCACCGCGCGGAACCCGTGCGACGGGACGGCCATCACCACCACGTCGGCGTCGCCGCACGCGACGGCGAGGTGGGGCGTGGCCCGGACCTCGGCGGGCAGCACGATGCCCGGCAGGTACTCCGCGTTCTCGTGCGACGCCTCGATGCAGGTCGCGAGCTCCGCGCTGCGGGCCCACAGCACGACGTCCGCGTTGGCGCTACAGAGTGCCGCGACGGCCGTCCCCCAGGAGCCCGCGCCGACGACGGCGACCTTCATACCGCCGACACCTCCTGCCGGGCCGAGGGTCGGACCACCGCACTGGCGGGTGCCCGCATCCACCAGCCGTCGTCGCCGGCACGCGGCCGCTGGGGGTACAGCTCGCGGGCGCGGGCGACACACGCCACGATCGCCGCCATGATGCGGTCGGTGGCTGCGTACACGTCGTCGTGGGGGCCGACCCGGACGCGGTCGCCGACGACGACGACCTCGGCGACGCCCGCGTGCCACGCCGGCTTGCGCCCCTTGAAGAGGATGCGCTGGGCGCCCCAGAGGCCGACCGGAGTGACGGGCACCCCGCTCGCGGCCGCGAGCCGTGCGGTCCCGGTCTTGCCCGCCATCGGCTCGAGGTCGAGCGAGATCGTCCCCTCCGGGAAGACGCAGACGCACTCCCCCGCGCGCAACGCCGAGACCGCGGCGTCGAGCGACTCCGCCGCCATCGTCGTGTTGCGCTGCACCGGGATCTGGCGCAACGCGCGGAGCAGGACGGCCAGGGCCGGCCTCTCGAACAGCTCGGCCTTCGCGAGGAACCGGACGCGGCGGTGCCGCCGGTCGGCGACGTACGCGAGCACCAGGGGGTCGAGGTAGGAGACGTGGTTGCTCACGAGGATCACCGGGCCGTGGACGGGGATCCGGTGCGCACCCTCGACCGTCCAACGCAGCGCGCGCCCCATCGCGGGGATCAACGCGCCGCGCGCCACGGCGTAGAGCGGCTCCACGGCCGGTAGCATAGGCACCCCCATGGTCGACGGCCCCGGTCACCGCGCGCGCATCACCGGCGTCATCGTTCCGATCCGTGCGTTCGCGCATGCGAAGGCACGACTGTCGGCGGAGCTCGACGCCGAGCACCGCGCGATCCTTGCCCGGCGGCTCGCGGACCGCGTCGTGGGAGCCGCCGGCCCCATGCCCGTCGTCGTCGTCACCGGCGCCGGCGAGGTGCGGGCATGGGCGGCCGACCGCGGACTCACGGTCGTCGACGACCCGGGGTCACTCGACGCCGCGGCGCGCGCCGGGCGGGACCACCTGCGCTCCATCGGCTGCCGACGGGTCATCGTCGCCCACGCCGACCTGCCGTGGGCGACGGATCTCTCGGCACTCGCACGGGACGCGTCGCAGCCCGTCGTCGCGCTCGTCCCGTGCCATCGTGACGACGGCACGCCCGTGCTGTCGGTTCCCGCAGGGCTGCCGTTCGACTTCGCGTACGGACCGGGATCCTTCCGGCGCCACGTCGCCGAGGCGCGCCGGCGCGGCTACGGCATCCGCGTCGTACGGGACGCCGCGCTCGCCTTCGACGTCGACGTGCCGTCGGATCTCGCGGCACTCGACCACGATCCGCGGTTCGGGGTCGTCACGCCCGTAGATGCCTGAACCGGCTCCGACCGTCGACCTCGAGGTGCCGCGCTGCGCGCTCGCGATCGGGGCGCATCCCGACGACGTCGAGTTCGGCTGCGCGGGAACGTTGGCGAAGTGGGCCGCCGCGGGTGCCGACGTGCAGCTCCTCGTGCTGACCGACGGCTCCAAGGGCACGTGGGATCCGCACGCCGACCTCGGGGAGCTCGTGCGTCGCCGCCGGCACGAGCAGGAGGCAGCGGCCGACGTCCTCGGCGCGAGCCGCGTCCACTTCGCGGGCTTCGTCGACGGCGACCTCGGAACCGGGGAGCGCGAGCGTTCTCTCGTGTGCGAGGTGATCCGCCGCGTGCGCCCCGACGTGCTGGTTGGTCACGACCCGTGGAAGCGCTACCGCCTGCATCCCGACCACCGGCGGGCGGGCGAGCTC
>DASRHL010000099.1:0-3752 GCA_035650535.1 Acidimicrobiia bacterium | reverse complement strand
CGCGGCCGCCGCCCGGGCCTGCTTCGACGCCGCGCTCGAGGCGCTCCCCCGCGCCTCGGCCGACGGCGAGACGGTCGCGGCGGTGGAGGCGTTCGTCGAGCGCTACGTCGAGCGGGCCCGCTGTCCGGCCGACGACCTCCTCGACGAGTGGACCGCCACCGGCCGGATGCTGCCGGCCCCCGAGAACGTGACAGCGGTGACATGAGCGCCCGACGCGAGGCGGGACTGGGGCGCGACCTGGTTGCCGCGCACCTCGAGCACGCGCGAGATCGGACGCTCGGCCTCCTCGACGGCTTCGACGAGCGCGACCTGCGCCGCCAGGTGTCGCCCCTGATGTCGCCGCTCGTGTGGGACCTCGCGCACATCGGCCACTACGAGGAGCTCTGGCTCCTGCGGAACCTCGCCGGCGCACCGCCCACCGACCCGCACTACGACGACGTCTACGACGCGTTCAAGCACCCGCGCCGCGAACGCCCCGACCTGCGGATCCTCGACCCGCGCGGCGCCCGCGCCTACCTCGCGACCGTCCGCGCCCGCGTGCTCGACGGACTCGCGTCCGCGGACCTCGAGTCCGGCGACGCGCTGCTGCACGCCGGGTTCGTGTACGGCATGGTCGTCCAGCACGAGCACCAGCACGACGAGACGATGCTCGCGACGATTCAGCTGATGGAGCGGCCCGTCCCCGAGGCACCCGCGTTCGACGCCGCGCTGCTCGCGCCGCGGGCCCCCGCCGCCTCCCCGCCCGCCGCCGACTACGCCGACCACGCCGACGACGAGATCGGGCTCCCGGGCGGCGCGTTCGTCATGGGGACCGACGCCGAGCCGTGGGCGTACGACAACGAGCGCCCCGCCCACGAGACGGAGGTCGCGCCGTTCCGTATCGACCGCACGCCGGTCACGAACGCGCGCTACGCCGCGTTCGTCGGCGACGGCGGGTACGACGATGCCCGGCTGTGGACGGACGCGGGCTGGAAGTGGCGGATGGAGGCCGACCTCGCGCACCCACAGTTCTGGCGGCGCGAAGCCGGCACCGGCGCCGTCGACTCGTGGACGGTCCTGCGCTTCGGCCACCGCCTGGAGCTGGCGGCCGTCGCCGACGAGCCCGTCCAGCACGTGTGCTGGTACGAGGCCGACGCGTACGCCCGGTGGGCCGGCAAGCGGCTCCCGACCGAGACCGAGTGGGAGTACGCGGCGTCGTGGACCCCCGGCGGCGGCAAGCGCCGTTACCCGTGGGGCGACGCCGATCCCGACGAGTCCCTCGCGAACCTCGGCCAGCTCCGCCTCGGCCCCGACGCCTGCGGGGCACGCCCCGGCGGTGCGAGCGCGTTCGGCGTCGAGCAGATGGTCGGCGACGTCTGGGAGTGGACTGCGTCGGACTTCGACGGCTACCCGGGGTTCCGCTCGTTCCCCTACCGCGAGTACAGCGAGGTCTTCTTCCCCGACCCGGCCCGGCCCGGGTCCGCCGGGTACAAGGTGCTGCGCGGCGGATCGTGGGCGACACACCCGAGCGCGATGCGCAACACGTTCCGCAACTGGGACTACCCGATCCGGCGCCAGATCTTCAGCGGCTTCCGCTGCGCGCGCGACGCCTGACGGAGACGCCCGGATCGTGTGCCGCCACGTCGCGTACCTCGGCCCCCCGCGGACGATCGCGTCGCTGCTGCTCGCGCCGCCACACGGGCTCGTCGAACTGGCGCAGGCCGCGCGCCACCAGGACAGCGGGACGAAGAACCCCGACGGTTTCGGCGTCGGCTGGTACGCGCCGGGTGACGGCACGCCCCGGCGCTACCGCACCGCGTGCGCGATCTGGGACGACGCCGCGTTCCCCGGGCTCGCGGCGCGCACGACGGCGGGCGCGCTGCTCGCCGCGGTCAGGCTCGCGTCGCCCGGCGCGCCGGTCGAGGTGAGCGGCAACGCGCCGTTCGTCGCCGGGCCGTGGCTGTTCTCGCTCAACGGCGTCGTGCACGGGCACTTCGACGGCGTCGGCGCGGCACTGCGGGCCGTGGTCTCGCCCCGGCGGGCGGCCGCGATCGAGGGGGTGACCGATTCCGAGGTGCTCTTCGCGCTGGCGCTCGACCGCCTCGACGCGGGCGTCCCGCCCGGTGCCGCGCTCGCCGCGACCGTCGCCGCCGTGACCGCCCGCACCACGGGCCGGCTCAACCTGCTCCTCACCGACGGCACGCGCATCGCCGCGACCGCGTGGGAGAACTCGCTGTTCACGAGGACGACCGCCGGACCCGAACCCTCGACGTGGGTCGCGTCCGAACCGCTCGACGACGACCCGGGCTGGGCCCGCGTCCCCGACCGTTCGCTGGTCGAGGTCGCCGCACCCGGGCAATGCACCGTCCGCCCACTCTGACTGGAGAACCATGACCGACTGCGTGCAAGTCGACGTCCACCTCGAAGGCGACGACCTCGCCCGCGCGCTGGCGGCCGACGTCCACGCCGGCCTCACCGCGACACCGAAGGAGCTCCCGCCCAAGTGGTTCTACGACGACCGGGGCTCGGAGCTGTTCGACGAGATCACGCGTCTCGACGAGTACTACCCGACCCGGGCGGAGCGTGCGATCCTCGCCGCTCGTGCCGCGACGATCGCGCGCCTGACCGCGGCCGACACGCTCGTCGAGCTCGGGTCGGGAACGTCGGAGAAGACGCGGCTCCTGCTGACGGCGCTCGCCGACGCCGGGACCTTGAAGCGCTTCGCGCCGTTCGACGTGAGCGAGACGACGCTTCGCGACGCGGCCGTCGCCGTCGCCACGGAGTACGACGTGGCCGTCCACGCCGTCGTCGGCGACTTCGAGCACCATCTGCACCTGCTGCCGGGGGGTGGCCGGAGGCTCGTCGCGTTCCTCGGCGGCACGATCGGGAACCTCGCGACCGCCGCCCGTTCGCGGTTCCTGGCGACGGTCGCCGCCGGCCTCGAGCCCGGCGACGCGTTCCTGCTCGGCACCGACCTGGTCAAGGACACCCGCCGGCTCGTCGCCGCGTACGACGACCGCCGGGGCGTCACCGCCGAGTTCAACCGCAACGTGCTGCGCGTCGTCAACCGCGGGCTCGGAGCCGACTTCGACCTCGACGCGTTCGCCCACGTCGCCCGCTGGAACGCGCACGAGGAGTGGATCGAGATGTGGCTGCGCGCCGAGACCCCGCAGCGCGTCTCGGTGCCTGCGCTGGGCCTCTCGGTCGACTTCGCGGCCGGCGAGGAGATGCGCACCGAGATCAGCGCGAAGTTCCGGCGCGCCCGCGTCGAGTCGGAGCTGGCCGCCGCCGGCCTCACCCTCACGAACTGGTGGACCGACCCTGCGGGCGACTTCGCCCTCTCGCTCGCGGTGCCGACCACCGCCTCTGTTGGAAGATCCGCCTCAGCGAGGGAAAGGTGAACAGACGCGGAACGGGGGTCAGTCGCCGATGCCGGTGATCCAGGGCCGGCCGGCGGCCTTGGCGTCGGCCCAGCGGGCCTCGTTGTCGTCGGTCTGGCCGAGGTCGGCCGGTGTCGGCCCGATGCGCGCGACGGTCGGGGCGAGCGCGTCGACGTCGAAGTTGTAGACGCTGGCCGCGTTCCCGCCGAGGATCGCCTGCGTGTCGTCGTAGGGCTGGTCCCAGAAGGCACTGCGCAGCCACTCACGCGTGTGCGGCCAGGTCCCCTCGGGATGCGGGAAGTCGTTGCCCCACATGATGTTGCCGACGCCGATCTCGTAGCGGCGCGCGAGCTCGCGCCGCCGCGTGTTCGAGGCGCCGATGAAGCAGTTGCG
>DASRHL010000098.1:0-10429 GCA_035650535.1 Acidimicrobiia bacterium | reverse complement strand
GCGTCCGATCCGCCGGGCGAGCGCGACGAGATCGGGGGCGAGCACGCGGGGCTCGACCGGCGCCGCGCCCATCGCGCCGATGCCCCGTTCGTGGACGAGCATCGTCTGCGCGACCGTCCAACCCTGGTCGACCTCGCCGATGAGCGCGTCGTCGCCGACGACCACATCGTCGAGGAACTCCTCGCAGAAGCCGGCCTCGCCGTCGATCTGGACGATCTGGCGGATCGTCAACCCCTCGGCGTCGGTCGGGACGGCGAACCAGGTGAGACCGCGGTGTTTGGGGACATCCCAGTTGGTGCGGGCGAGGCACATGGCGAAGTCGGCGTAGTACGCGCCCGTGCTCCAGATCTTCGAACCGTTCAGCACCCACCGGTCGCCGTCACGCGTCGCCCGGGTGCGGATGCCCGCGAGGTCTGACCCCGCCTCGGGCTCCGAGTAGAACTGGCACCAGATCTCCTCGCCCGACAGGATCCTCGGGATGTGACGTTCGAGGAAGGCCGGCGACGCGTGCACGAGCATCGAGCGCGCGATCGGCCCGAACGTGACGCTCCCCGCGCCGCCGAAATCGGGAGTGACGAACTCGGCCGCCTCCTCCCGGAACACGCGCTCGTGCGCCGCCGTGAGACCGCGGCCGCCGTACTCCTTCGGGAACGAGATCCCGGCGAGACCGGCGTCGAACAGCTTGCGCTGCAGGGCCCGGCTCCGGGTGATCTCCTCGGGCTTCTTCGTCTCCGTTCGCGCCGCGAAGGTCGCGCCCGCGGCGCGGGGTTCGAGGTTGGCGTGGATCCACGATCGGACCTCGGCGCGGAACTCGTCGAGGCTCACGGTTTCGTCGGTCATCTCCGCCTCCTCACAGCCCGGCCAGCACGCACAGCCGCTCGCGGTGCCACGCGGGATCGCCGAAGAGCGCCGCGTCCGTGGTCAGGCGGCGCAGGTAGAGGTGCTGGTCGTGCTCCCAGGTGAACCCGATCCCGCCGAAGACCTGGAAGCAGTTCTGCGCGAGGTCGATCCCGGAGTCGCCCACGAACGCCTTGGCCATGCTCGCCGCCTCTGGCCCGTAGGGGTCCCCGGTGCCGAGGGTGCGGGCGGCGGCCAGCGCGACCGCCTTGCTCATCTCGAGCAGCAGGCTCATGTCCGCCAGCAGGTGCTTGACGGCCTGGAACGATCCGATCGGGCGCCCGAACGCGATGCGGTCCTTGGCGTAGGCGACAGTCATCTCGAAGTCGCGGTCCATGGCGCCAACGGACTCGGCGACGGTGAGCGCGCAGGCGATCGCCAGCTGGTCGGCGACGAGGTCGGCATCGCCCGGCGTCCCGACCAGTGACGACGCCGGCAGCTCGACGCCGTCGAGGTGCACCTCGGCGTAACGGCGGGTCAGGTCGAGCGAATCGAGGGCGACGACGCGAACGCCCGGCGTCTCCGGCGGCACCAGCAGCTGCACCGGCCCGCCGTCCGTCGCCGCGGTCACCAGGAGCCACGCGTGCGCGTCGCCCGCCGCGACGTACGTGCAGTGCCCGGTGAGCATGTACGTGCCGCTCCCGGCGATCGCCCGCGCCGGGCCGTCGAGCTGCGGGCGGCCCGGTGGCGCGGCGACGACCCATGCCGCGGAGGAATCGCCCGCCATCAACGCGGGGAGCACCTTCTCGCGGTGCTCGTCGGTCCCGGCGAGCGCCAGCGCCCGGGCGACGACGTTGGTGCCGACGAACGGGTCGGGCTGCAACGTCCGGCCGCGGGTGTAGGCGACGAGCGCGGCGTCGAGGACGCCGTTCCCCGAGACGCTGCCGCCACCGAGACCCTCCGGGACGAGCAGCGAGTACCAACCGAGCTCCCCCGCGCGGCGGCGGTAATCGGTCGCGAAGCCGCCGTCGTCGAATGCGCGCTCGCGCACGCGCGTGAGCGGGTAGGTGTCGTCGACGAAGCGGGCGGACGCGTCGAGCAGCACCCGCTGGTCGTCGGTGATCTCGTCGTCCATCAGCGTCCGTCAGTCCTTTCCGGTGGGCGCCGTCGTCTCGAGGAGGCCCCTCGTCGCCGATCAGGCGCGGAAGCCGTCGGTGAGGCCGGTGAGCCCCGTCGGCGCGTGCGGCCCGAAGCACGCCTGTTCGAGGACGCCGACGCCGGTGCGCCCGCCCATCGTCGCGATCACCAGGTTCTGCATGTGCAGCGACGAGAAGTCGACCGGGTCGAAGTCGTCGAGCTTGATCGACTCACGGCCTGTCTCGAGCTCGCCGTGGTTGGTGCCGTGCGCCCAGTAGGGATGCGAGTACCCGATCCCGCGCATGCGGAACGTGAACACCTTCCGGAGCTCGATGTGCACCTCTCCCTCGGTCGGGTCGACGAACCACAGCTCCGCGGTCCTGATCTCGCGCCGCCCGGGCTCGAACTCGAGCGCGTACCGGATGTCGCGGCATTCCCGCACTCCCGCCGTGCTCCACGGGACCGCGCCCGCGGGCATGGGGTCGAGCACGAGCGCCGACTCGAGCCAGCGGGACCCGTCCGCGTTCTCGTGCAGGGCGAGGTGGGTGAACCGGTCGCCGAAGTGCAACGGCGCCCACAGCCAGAACGCCTGTGGCGCCTGCCGGCCGCGGTTGGTCTCGAGCTGCTGGCCGACGGGCCGCATCCCCCACGAGCGGTCGCGCGTCCCGGGCACGTCGTCGGGGTCGACGCGCAGCTCGTCGCCGTCGACCGAGATCGTGCCCTCCCAGGTGCCCCACTGGGTCAGCCGGGTGTGGTCCATGACGAGGATGCCCTGGGGCGAGATCCGGCGCTGGCGGGGCTCCTCCACCGCGACCGTTCGGGCCCGAAACGTCAGGTCGCACTCGATGCCGTGCTCGTTGGGTTCGACGACGTAGCGGATCGTGTGGATCGGCTCCACCACCTCGATCCGGATCGGCCCGACTGCAGTCGAGCGGTCCGTCGGCATCGCGCCGGACACGAACACCGAGTGCTCGACGCCGTCGCGCACCAGGCTGAAGGCGCCGTCGATCACACCCCGCACCGGGTAGTGGCCCATCGCGGCGCCGAAGTAGAACTCGCCGTCCTTCTGGTGGCCGTTGAACCAGTAGCGGTCGTAGTGGTTGGGGTCGCCGGTCGCGGGGTGCGCGATGGGATCGGCCGACGGGTGGATGGGATAGTCGTCGAAGGGGCTCAGCACGTTCAGGTCTCCATCGGGCTCGGTGTGAAGGTGACGGGCATGCGTTCGAGGCCGCTCACGAAGTTCGACCCCCGCCGCGGGAGGTCCGCGCCGTCGGCAAGTTGAACGTCCGGGAGCCGCCGGAGCAACTCCCCGAACATCACCCGGCACTCGAGCCGGGCGAGGGAGGCACCGAGACAGAAATGGGTACCGAAGCCGAAGGCGACGTGCGGGTTGGGCCGGCGCCGGATGTCGAAGCGTTGCGGGTCCTCGAAGATCTCCTCGTCGCGGTTGGCGGACGGGTAGAAGTCGATCACCGACCCGGAAAATATCTAGATGTAAAGGAGCCGGCAACTATGCCCCGGGACGGTGCTCGAACCCCAGCGTGACCTGACCGGCGTGCTCGGGCTCGATCACGAAGCAGACCCGGTGCGGACCGTGGTACGGGAACGCCTCGCTGGTGTACTTCCGCGCGATCGCGTCCATGTAGGCGTTGTCGGTGTCCGGGCGCACCTCGACCACGCGGCCCTGGATCGCCGCCATCCGGTACGGGTTCTCGAGGTCGACGACCGACAGCGCGACGCGCGGGTCGCGCTGCATGTCCTTGGCCTTCCACGTGCTCGTGTCGGTGCACACCAGGATGCGGTCGCCCTCGACGCCGACCCACACGACCCAGTTGCGGGGCGACCCGTCCTTGCGGAGCGTCGCGAGGTGCACGTAGTTCGGGCCGTCGAGGATGGCGCGGACGTCCGGCGGGATCGGGACCGGCATCCCCCGAGGTTAGCGAGCCTCCCGCCTCGCCCTCCCGACTGACGTACCGGCTCCTCAGTCAACGCCAAGCGTTCTCGCGATCTTCGAGGTCGGCCCCGGCCGGTGCGCCGATGCTCTTCGTGTTCCGGACGATGTCGGGCTCGTCGCCGACGAAGTAGGAGCGCTGCAGGTAGACCTCGACGCGGTGGATGAGGCCGTCGGGGCCGAGGTCGAGGACGATGGCCTCGTCGGTGCGGCGCGGGCGGCCGTCGACGTTCATCGTCTCGGAGAGCTGCGCGACCGCGCGGGCACCGTCGGCCCAGATGCGCTGCACGTCCTGGCGGTAGTCGTCGATCGCCTCGATCGTCTCGGCCAGGAAGTCGCGGTACTCGTCGCGCCCGTTCTTGATATCGCGGTACGGCCCGACGCGGACGACGTCGTCCGCCAGGCACGCGGCCATCGAGTCCCAGTCGAACGCGCGCATGCGGTCGAAGAACCGCGTGACGGCGTCGAGCGCGTCCGCGGGCGTTGCCTCCGGTGTCATGGTCACCTCCCGATCAGCCGGCGAGCTTCGGCATGACCTCGTCGACGACGCGCCGGAGATACGGCCACGCGACGTCGGGTGGCACGCCACCGCACAGCGGGTGCAACGGCAGCACGAACGACGTGCGGACGTGGTCGACGGCCTCGGGGACCGTGAAGATGCGGTGCGCGCCGCGCTCGGCCCGGAGCTCCTCGGGCGTCCTCGAGTACGAGAGGCTGGCGACGTTGGTCGCACCCTCGTTCCACTCGCCGTAGGAGAGCACGTCGTTCATGAGGTAGGGGCCCAGCTCCGCCCACGCCTCGTCCTCGTCGTCGGAGACGAAGACCGTCATCGGCGTGCGCGGCTGCGGGATCGTGCACTGCCCGGGTTCTCTGCCGGCGGCGCGCGCGGCGTCGGCGTAGGCCCCCTCGATGCCGGGCGCGACGCCGGAGCCGAAGAAGTCGAGGCCGTGGCTGCCGGCGCGCCGGGCCGCCACCCTCGACGCGCCGCCCCACGCGATCTTCGGGCCGCCGGGCGTGAACGGAGCCGGCGTGACGCGGACCCGGTCCGTCGCGACCGACGCCGCCTCGAGCACGGCGAGGATCCGGTCGAGCTTCGTGTCGGCGAGCGCACCGCGGTCCGCGTAGGGCAGGCCGAACAGCTCGTACTCGTCGGGCCGGTACCCGATCCCGAACACGTACGACACGCGGCCCCGACTCAGGTGGTCGAGGACGATCATCTCCTCGGCGAGGCGCACCGGGTCGTAGAGCGGCAGCAGCGCGGCGCCGACGACGATCGGCAGCGACGTGGTGCGGGCGGCCATCGCGGTCGCGAGGAGCAGCGGCGTGGGCAGGTAGCCGTCGGGCGACGCGTGGTGCTCGGAGATGACGACGGCCGCGCACCCCCGGCCCTCGGCCCACTCCGCCATGTCGACCGCCGCCGCGTACTGGTCGGCGACCTGTTCCGGTCCCTTGCCGGGCACCCGCAGGTCGAAGCGCATCGTGAACATCCTGGCGAACCCCCGGGTCGCGGACGACGTGCGGGAGCGTATCGTCCTGGCATGTTCGTGCCCTCCGGGAAGATCGTCGTCGAGGCCGCGCTCAACGAGCAGAGCGCGAAGGCCGACAACCCGAACGTCCCCATCACCCCGGAGGAGTGCGCCGCCGACGCGCTCGCCGCGGCCGAGGCCGGCGCCGCGATCGTCCACTTCCACGCCCGCGATCGGGAGACGGGTGCGCTGCTCAGCCCGGGCACCGAGGTCTACGCGGCCGCGATGCGCCTCATCAACGAGGAGCGGCCCGACCTCCTCGTGTACCCCACGTACACGGGCGCCGCGACGCCGGCAGAGCGGTTCGTGCACATCGCGACGCTCGCCGACGACCCGACCGTCCGGCTGCGCGCCGCCACCATCGACCCGGGCGCGACGAACTTCAGTTTCTTCGACGAGGACGCGCGTCGGTTGATCGGCGACGGGACCTTCGGCGTGCCCCACGAGCACCTTGCCTACTTCCTCGACCTGTGCGCGAAGAAGCGCATCCAGTACAGCGTCGTCGTACGCGAACCGGGTCACGTCCGGATCGCCGTCGCCGCCCACCGCATGGGATGGATGACCGGGACGATCCTGTTCAAGCTCAACCTCGCCGACCACGCGTTGTGGGGCCTGCCACCGTCGGAGGCAGCGGTCGACGCCTACATGGGCATCGTGCCCGACGACATCCCGTACACGTACATGTCGTACACGTACGGGCCGAGCCACTGGGACATGGCCCGGCTCGCGATCCGCCGCGGCGCGCACGTGCGCGTCGGCCTCGGCGACAACCCGGTCGAGGCGGACGGATCGCGCCCGACGAACGCGGCGCTCGTCGCCCGCGTCGTGGAGTTGGCAGCCGAGCACGGGCGGGAACCCGCGACCCCCGCCGAGGCGCTCACGATCCTGGGCGTGCCCACCGCGGTGTGAGCGACTCCCAGGACATCTCGATGGTTGGCTCTCTCGACCACCACGAACGATTGTGCGGAAACCCGTCGCCAAGGGGGATTTCGGCACAGACGCGGAGGGCGCGGGTCAGGCGCGCGGTTCCTTCGGGAGGCCGAGCACCTTCTCGCCGACGGTGTTGCGCACGATCTCCTCGGTGCCGCCGCCGATGCGGGCGCCGGGTGTCGAGAGGACGTACTCGTTCCAGGCGAACGAACCCCATTCCCCCGCGTCGGCGGCGAGCCGGGGCCCGAGCACCTCGGTCAACATCCCGACCAGCTCGGCGTTGTGGCGGCACGAGTGCAGCTTCAGCACCGACATCTCCGGCCCCGGCGTGACCCCGGGTCGCAACGACGCGCGCCACCGCTCGACCAGGAAGTGCTTGACCCGGTCGCCGATGTAGAGCTGCGCGAGCCGTTGGCGCTGGCGAGCGTCGCTCCGGTCGCCGAAGGTGTCGACCACGCCCACCAGCCGTTCGAACGGCTCGATCCCCCGCCCCGACGAAGGCGCCCGGGTGGCGATGGTCCGTTCGTTGCCGAGCGTCGTGAGGATCACACGGAACCCGCCGTTCACGTCGCCCACGCGGTGCGAGTCGGGCACGCGCACGTCGGTGAGGAAGACCTCGTTGAAGTTCGCCGACCCCGTCATCTGGCGCAACGGCCGGACCTCCACCCCGGGCGCCCGCATGTCGACGAGGAACGTCGTGAGGCCCTGGTGCTTCGGGACGTCGGGATCGGTCCGGCACACGGCGAGCCCGAGATCGGCGATCTGCGCGCTCGAGGTCCAGACCTTCTGGCCGTTCACGACCCACTCGTCGCCGTCGCGGACGCCACGCGTTCTCGCCGAGGCCAGGTCGGAGCCGGCGTTCGGTTCGCTGAACAGCTGGCACATCACCAGATCGCCGCGGTACAGCTTGCGCAGGTATGCCGCACGAAGGTCGGCACTCGCGTGGGCGAGAAGTGCCGGCCCGATGAAGCCCACGGCGATCGTCAGCATCGACAGATTCGGGATCTCGTAGCGAGCCTCCAGCTCCTGGTACGCGGTCGCGTGCGCGGCTGTGAGGCCGCGGCCGCCGTACTCGACCGGACCGTCGATCCACCCGAACCCCGCGTCGAAGCGCCGCGCCGCGTAGGCCTTGGCCTCGGCGAGCTGCGCCGAGGCTCTCGACGCCTCGACCTCTTCCAGGATGTTCACGCGGTCGGAGCCGACTCCCCAGACGAAGGCCTCGTCCGAGGCGTTGCGCGCCCGGCAGTTGGCGTCGAGGAAGGCGCGTGCCTCGGCGAGGAGGCCGTCGACCGTGATCGTGCTCACCGGTTCACCGGTTCACCGGTTCACTCGTCACGAGCTCAGCAGGTCCGCCTGGATCGTGACCCGGTTCGAGGTCTTGCAGTCCATGGTCCCCGGCTTCTTCGGGTACTCGCGGGTGAACTTGCCGCTCTTCACGTCGAGGATCATGAAACAGGTCGACACCAGCTTGTTGCCGGGGTCGACGGTGCCGTACATGCCTCCCGCGTTGAAGCTGTGGGTGGCGCGCAGCGCTGCGAGGAAGTTCGCCCGGGTGAGGCCGTTGACGCCCTTCTCCTTCACGACCTGGTCCGCGACCTGCTTGAAGAGCAGGGTCGAGGCGAAGCCCCACATCGCGAAGCCGTTGATCTTGTCCTTGCCGACGTACTTCACGAAGTTCGCGAGGGTCTTGTTGTACTTCGCCTCTTCGAACGGCAGGTAGGTCATCGAGATGCGCGTGCCGTCGGTGACCGCGCCGGCGGCGAGGAGCTTCGGGTCGTAGCACTGCAGCAGGCAGGTCCAGAGGAACTTCGGGTCCGTGAAGCCCTGGAGCTGCGCCTCCTGTCGCATCTCGACGACGTTGTCGACCGGGGTCCCGGTGAGGTTGTAGTTGTCGCCGCCGGACTTGATCTGCTGGATGACCGGCGTGTACTGCGCCTGGGTGGCGCGGCTGGTCATCGGGACCGTCTTGTCGATCTTGATCCCCGCCTTCTGGGCGAACAGCCCGAGGGCGGTGGACGCGGTCTGGGTCGCCTTCGAGTCGCTGCTGACGATCTCGGTGCCGTGGAGCGGTCCGTACTTCTTGTTCAGGTACTTGCTGTCGCCGCCGAGGCCGATGTAGGTCTGCGGGGCCTTGTCGCGCGTCGTGCAGTCGATCTGCGATCCGTTCAACGGGTAGATCACCGAGCCGCACGAGTCGAGGTAGCCACTGGTGACGGCCGGGATGTCCGGGAGCCCGGTCGCCTGGCCCGCCTGGTCCTTGCAGCCGACGACGTCGTCGATGTTGGTCACGAGGAACGCGCCCGTGCCGACGAGCGCGAAGTCCTGGCCACATGCGCTGATGAAGGCGTTGCGCGTCTCGTTGGGGTTGAGGTGGGAGTCGATGAAGTCCATCACCACCTTGCGGCCGCCGATGCCACCCTGCGCGTTGATCAGCTTCACCGCGCCGGTGACGCCGTCGACGCCGCCTTTCATGAGGCCGGGCGCGATCGAGTTGTCGACGTCGGCGACGGTCGCGATGTGGATGGTGCCGGAGTCGACCCCGACGTCGGTCGCCTTCGGCGTCTCCTTGGCCGCCGCGCCCACTCCGGGGAGCAGGGCGAGCGCCGCCGCGAGCACGAGGAGCGCGATCAGCACGCGGCCGGTCAGGTTCGACAGCCTCAAGGTTCCCCCCCAGGTCGTCCTCGGGACCGCCGGGAGACTCCCGGTCAGCTCTTTTCGGTCAAGATGTCAGACTTTTTGGGAGGGGTCAAGGCAACCCCCGGGTGGGTGGAGCGGCGACGCGCCGGCGGTCTCCCCGACGATCCCCGTCGACCCGGTCGTCGGTGCGCGACCGGTCCACTTCAGGGGTTCAGGGCGTCGCGGAGGCTCAGGGGAGGTGCAACGGTACGGAGCTGAACCCGCGCACCGTACTCGTCTGCACCCACCGGAGCTCCGACTCGTCGACCTCCCATTCCGGGAAGCGCGCGAGCGTCGCGGCGAGCGCGATGCGGCCTTCCATGCGTGCCAGCGCGGCGCCGAGGCAGAAGTGCGCGCCGTAGCCGAACGTGATGTGCCGCCGGATCTCCCGGCGCACGTCGAACACGTCGGGAGCGTCGAACTCGCGGTCGTCGCGGTTGGCGCTCCCGTTCAGCATGAGCACCTTCGAACCCGCCGGGATGTCGACGTCGTGGATACGGGACGGCCGGAGGGTCCAGCGCCCGTTGACGGGCGACGGCGCCTCGTACCGCAGGAGCTCCTCGATCCCGTTGGGGATCAGCGCGGGGTCCTGCACCAGGAGGCGGCGCTGGTCGGGGTACCTGGCGAGCGTCACGGCGGCGAAGCTGAGCAGGCGGGCCACGGTCTCGGAGCCCGCACCGGCGAGGAGGATGACGAAGGCGGCGATCTCGACGTCGTTCAGGCGTCGGGTCGTGCCGTCGTCGTCGACCTCCGCCTGCGCGAGGACCGACACCATGTCGTCGCCGGGGTTCGCGCGTCGTTCGCGGAGCATCTCGGTGGCGTACTCGAACACGGCCTGCATCGCGGCCGCCGCCGCGGGCGTGGGCTCGGCGGAGTCGTCCTCGCGGTGGAGCAGGTCGTCGAACCAGCGCCGCATCGTGTCGCGGTCGGCGCGGGGGACGCCGAGCATCTCGCCGATGACCATGGGTGGGAGCAGCGCGCCGAACTGCTCGACGTAGTCAAAGCCGTCGGATCCGACGAATTGGTCGAGGTACGCGTCGACCAGCTCGCCGATGTGCGCCTCGAGCCGGGAGATCCGGCGCGGCGTGAACGCCCGGCTGACGAGCTTGCGCATGGTGTCGTGCTCGGGCGGGTCCATGAAGATGACGAGCGGGAAGTCGGCCGGGCGGTCCAGCGTCTCGAGCATGACCCCGTGCGTCGAGCTGAACGTTGCCGTGTCGTGGTAGGCCCGCCACACGTCCTCGAAGCGCGACAGCGCGAAGAACTGGTACTTCTCGTTCCAGTAGACGGGCTGCTCGTCGCGCATGCGGCGCCAGACCGGGTACGGGTCGCGGTCGAGCTCGGGGTCGAAGGGGTCGTACGAGAGGGCGTC
>DASRHL010000097.1:0-16034 GCA_035650535.1 Acidimicrobiia bacterium | reverse complement strand
TCGTCGTGGTGGTGGTCGCGGTCGTGGTCGTCGTCGTCGGTTCGGTCGTCGGCGTCGACGACGGTGGCGCGCTCGTCGTGCTGGTGGTCGACGGCGGCTCGGTCGTCGTGGTCGACGGCGGCTCCGTCGTCGTGGTCGACGGTTCTGTCGTCGTGGTCGACGGCGGCTCCGTCGTCGTGGTCGACGGGGACGGCACGGGTTCGGTGGTCGTGACCGTCAGCAGGGAGATCGTGACGACGGCAGGTCCGCCCGCCGGCTCGAGCGCGACCGTCTGCGCGGGCGTCGCGGAGCCCGTGAAGTGCACCGGGTCGGCATCGCCATCGGCCGATCCCGGGCCGGCAACGCCCTGCACCGGCACGTCGAGGCTGGGTGTCGCGCTCCGGAGCTGCGCGTCGAGCACCGCCCGCACGGCGTCGAGGATCGCCTGCACGAGGCCGGGCGGCAGCGGCCCCCCGTTGCCGTCCGGATCGGGCACGTCGACGATCGCCCAGTGCGACCCCGCGGTGGGCACCTCCGTCGCCGGCGCGCCCGGGGCAGGCGTGTCGAGGCTCACCAGGACGGCGCGCTCGGCGGTGCCGAACTCGGCGACGTCGGTGCCACCGACGAACACGACCGGTACGACGGCGAAGAGAAGCCCGAAGAACGCCGCGAGTGCGCCCGAACACCGGAACCGGCGTGATCGCATCGCAGGGACCGTAAGAGCCCCATCTGATGGTCCGTTGAACTCCAGGTGTCGCGCGACCCAACTCTCGGTTGCGGTCGCCGATCCGGATCAGGGATGCCGCTCGCCCGGCGCCCGGCGGGCCCGCTTCGCAGGTGCAGCCCTCGCGACCGACTTCGGGGCGGCGGGCTTCTTGGTCGGGCGCGGCTTCGCGTCCCCGTCGTCGTCCGGCTTGCGCGCGCGGCTCGGCGCGACGCGCGGCGGCTCACCCGGCATCTTCGGGTAGACGGGCGGCCAGGGCGCGTCCTGCAGTCCCGACGCGAGGTCGCGCTCGTACATGTCGAGGAGCGGCTGGAGCGACTGCGGCCGCGACTCGATACCCTCCCACGGATCGCCGAGACGCGCGACACGGTCAGGGACGGTCGCGATCGTCAACTCGTCGGGGTGGACGGAATCCAGCTCGTCCCACGCGAACGGGGTCGACACCTGGCCGCCCGGACGCGCCCGCGCCGACCACGCGCCGAAGACGGTCTTGTGGGGCGCGTTCTGGTTGAAGTCGACGAACACACGCGCGCCGCGCTCTTCCTTCCACCACGCGTCGGTGATGAGGTCGGGGCGACGCCGCGCGAGCTCGCGCGCGGCAGCGACGGCTCCGGCGCGCACCTGGACCGGATCCCAGCGCGGCTCGAGGCGAACGTAGACGTGGATGCCGCGGTTGCCGGTCGTCTTCGGTCGCCCTTCGATGCCGAGCTCGTCGAGCAACGCCCGGACCTCGCGCGCGGCCAGGCGCACCTCGTCGAATCCGACGCCGGGCTGGGGATCGAGGTCGAGGCGCAGCTCGTCGGCGTGCTCCGGATCGGCCGCGAGGTTCGGCCAGACATGGAAGCCGAGGCAGCCGAGGTTGACCGCCCAGACCACGTGCGCGAGGTCGGCCGCGACGAGGGCGCGCGACGTCGTGCCGTTGGGCGTGCTCACGATCGCCGTCTCCAGCCAGTCGGGCGCGTCCTCGGGCACGCGCTTCTGGAAGAACGACGACCCGCCGACACCGTTGGGGAACCGCTGCATGAGCGTCGGCCGGCCCTGCATCGCGCGCATCACCGGCGCCTCGACCGCGAGGTAGTACTGCACCACGTCGAGCTTCGTCTCCCCCCGCTCGGGAAACATCACCTTCGCCGGGCTCGTCACCCGAACCGTGCGACCGGACACCTCGACGTCGACGTGATCGCCCTCGCGCACACCTCTCGCGCTCACGCAATCACGCTATCGGAGCCTCCGGAACCCGCGCGCGACACTGACGCCGATGACGACAAAGACTCTCGAGCGTTATGACCGGATCGCGGGCGCCTTCACCCGGCGCGTCGAGGCCGTCCCGGCCGATGCGTGGGACGCGCCGGCACCGTGCGAGGGCTGGGTCGCACGTGACGTCGTCGGCCACCTCGTCGAGTGGATGCCCTCCCTGATCGAGTCGGGTTGGGGCGTCACGGTCCCGCCGCACCCCACCGTCGACGACGACCCGGTCGCGGCGTGGGCCGCGGTCGACGCCGCGATCCGTCGTTGGCTCGCCGATCCCGCCCTGGCGACACGCGAGGCCGACATCTTCCCCGGTCGGTACTCGTTCGAGCAGGCCGTCGACACGTTCTGCACCGGCGACCTCCTCGTACACACGTGGGACCTGGCGCGCGCGACCGGGCTCGACGAGATGCTGGACCCGGACGAGGTGCACCGGATGTTCGAGGCGATGCAGCCGATGGACGAGGTCCTCCGGGCGAGTGGGCACTACGGCCCGCGAGTGCCGGTCGCCGCCGACGCCGACGAGCAGACGAAGCTCATCGCCTTCACCGGCCGCCGGCCGTAACCGCCTCGCCGATCGGCGGGATCTCGCTCGCTGCTCGCGTCGCGCACGCCGACGCGCGGTTGGAGTCAGTCGTTGCTTATATAAGCAGACGCTGATACAGTCACCCCGTGGAGGCCTTCGACGTCCTGGGCGACCCGGTCCGGCGGCGCATCCTCGAGCTGCTCGCCGACGGGGAGATGCCGTCAGGGGCGGTCAGCGAGATCATCCGGGCCGAGTTCGGCATCACCCAGCCCGCGGTCTCGCAGCACCTGCGGGTCCTGCGCGACGCCGGGTTCGCGACCGTCCGGGCCGAGGGGACACGGCGTGTCTACGCGGTTCGACCGACGGCACTGCGCGACGCCCACGCGTGGCTCGAACGCTTTCGCCGGTTCTGGGCTCCCCCACTGACGGACGCTGGCCGCGTACGCCGCGCCCCCACCCGAGGGAAGGGTTGACGCCTCGCGCTCAGGCGCTGGTCCGGGCCTCGCGGGCGAGGGCGCGCTCGTAGTTGATGCGGAAGAGCTCGACGACGTCGGTCACGTCGTCGTCGCCGGCGATCCGGCGCTGAGCCGGGCCGGTCTTCCCCGGGAACACCGGGTGACCCTCGATCCGACCCTCGGCATGGAGCTCGTGCCAGACCGGCCGCGGGAAGCTGAAGTGCGCCGCGTGGTCACCGTGCACGTGACCGAGCTCCCGCCGCCCGTACTTGAACGCGACCTCGCCGAGCTCACCGCGGTCGACCTCGACGCCGGGCCACGATCCGACCTCGCGGGCGATCCGCTCGCTCGGTGCCGTTCCTGTGCTCATGCGCTGCTCCTGTCCTCCCGGGCTCTCACCGTACGAGCGCACCGTATGACTTCAAGTTCACTTGAAGTCAAGAGGACCGCGCCGGCTCGGGTCAGGCCGGGGCGAAGAGCCTGGTGTAGGCCTCGGGGAGCTCCGAAGGATCGAGCTTGCGGACGAGCGAGCGGTCGAAGTTCGCGTAGCCGTCCTCGCCGAGCATGCGCCCCTGCTCGTCGAAGGGCCAGAAGATCACGACGCGCTGGCTGACGAGATACGACGCCTCGTCGTCGTCGACGTCCCACCCTCTGCTGCGCGCCACTGCCCCGAGGTTGATCGCGTGGATCCATCCTTCGGTCACGACGGTGTCGTGGTCGACCACGATCCGCTCGATGTCGAACTCCAGCACCTGGCGCTTCACGGCGACCACGTCGCCGTAGTAGCCGAGCACCGCGTCCATCCCCTTGGGGCCGTAGTCGTGCCCGTCGGCCCAGAGGTGGTAGTCGGGGTCGTCGACCAGGGTGGCACGCAGACCGTCGAGGTCGCTCGCCGCCTCGGCGCGGAGGTGCGCGGCGACGGTCTCGAGCATCCCGCGCTGGCGCGGGTCCTCGGTGCGGGCGAGGCGATCCTCGATCTGGCGGACGGAGCGGAGCTGGTCGACGAGCACGACGGCCTCCTCTCGGCTGGGCGACCGGTGCGGCGCGCCGGCCCAACCCAGACGTTACGCCGGAGCGCGCCCCCTGCGGCGCTAGCTTCCACGGGTGCCCCGCGCCCCGCTCACGTACCTCGCGCTCAACGGCAGCCTCGGCACCGGGTTCAAGGAGTCGTCGCTCGAGGCCGGGCTGGGCCGGCCCCTCGCGTTCATCGGCGCCGACTCCGGCTCGACGGATGGGGGCCCGTTCTATCTCGGCTCCGGCGAGTGGATCTGGTCGTACGCCGCCTACGAGCGCGACCTGCGGCTCGGGTTCCTGGGCGCCCGCCGGCTGGGCATCCCGTTGATCATCGGGTCGTGCGGCGGTGGCGGCAACGACTCCGCCGTCGACGGATACGCCGAGATGGTCGACCGGATCGCGCGCGCCGCGGGCGTGACCGCGCGCGTCGCGTGCGTCAAGACCGAGCCGGACCGCGAGCTGCTCGTGTCGAAGTACCGCGAGGGGAAGCTCCGCCCGCTGCCGGGCGCGCCGACGATCGACGAGGGCGTCCTCCGCGCTCCCGGTCACATCGTCGCGATGTCGGGCGCCGAACCGATCCAGGACGCGCTCGACGCCGGAGCTGACGTCGTGCTCGTCGGCCGCTGCGCGGATGCCGCGATCTTCGCGGCGATGCCGCTCGCGCACGGCTTCGACCCGGGCCCCGTGTGGAACGCGGCGAAGATCGTCGAGTGCGGTTCGGCGGCCGCGATGAACCGCCAGGGCCAGGACTGCATCCTGTGCACCGTCGAGGACGACGGCTTCGTGCTCGAGCCGCTCGATCCGCCGGTGCGGTGCACGCCCGGGAGCGTCGCCGCCCACACGCTGTACGAGACCGCGGATCCCTACCGGCTCACGATGCCCTCGGGAACCCTCGACGCCCGCAGCGCGACCTACGAGGCGCTCGACGACCGCCGGGTGAAGGTGCGCGGCGGCACGTTCACGCCGTCCGACACGTACACCGCGAAGCTCGAGGGCGCGGCGCCGGTCGGGTACCTGTCGTCGTTCTGGGGCTCGATGCGCGACCCGGTGATCCTCGGGCAGTTGCCGTCGTGGTGCGAGGCGATGAAGGCCCAGGTCGACCGGAGGCTCGCGAGCACGTGGGGTGATCGCTACCGCTTCGACGTCAAGGTCTACGGCGCCAACGGGACGATCGGCGAGCCGACCGACGCCGTGCCCCGGGAAGCCGTGCTCGTCTTCGACCTCGTCGGCGACACCCAGGAGGAGGCGTCGGGGATGGCGCGGGCCGCGTACCACGTCGTGCTCCACTACCCGGTCAAGGAATACCGGGCGGGTTCGATCACGACGATCGCGCATCCCTACAGCGCACCCGTCGTCGACCGTGGCGCGATCTACCGCTTCACGCTCAACCATCAGCTCGTCATCGACGACGGCGAGCGATCGCAGGTCTTCCGCACGTCGATCCACGAGGTCGGGAAGCCGTGAGGAGCGTCGCCAACGCGGGCCGTTGCTTCTCGCTCATCAGGAGCAAGGACGCGGGTCCGTTCATGCTGACGCTCGACCTGTTCTTCGCCGACGAGCACTGCCGGCGCGCGTTCCTCGACGCCGAGGTCTTCACGGCCGAGCGGATCGGCGCGCTGTACGGCGTCGACCCGGCGCAGGTGCAGATCTTCGACCTCGCGGACATCGGCGCCTTGAAGATCAGCTTCCCCCGCCCGGTCGTGAGCGGCGACTTCGGCGACACCGACATCACGGGCGGCCAGCAGTACGCCCTGGTCGTCGACCTGATCGGGAGCCTCGACGTCGAGGGCGAGGGGCCCGGGTTGACCGTCCGGCTGCCCTGACCCGCTCCGATCCCCCGGGTGCGGGGGGCGGGAATACCCCCTGGGGTATCGGCGTTGACGGCTTCGAGACCCCCGACGTCAGGAGCACCCGTGGCAACCGTCGCCCTCACCGAGCAGAACTTCGAATCCACGATCACCGGAGGCGGCATCGTGCTCGTCGACTGGTGGGCCTCGTGGTGCGGCCCGTGCCGGATGTTCGCCCCCGTGTTCGAGGCCGCGTCCGAGACGCATCCGGACATCGTGTTCGCCAAGGTCGACACCGAGGCCGAGGCCGGTCTGTCGGCCGCGGCCCGGATCATGTCGATCCCCACGCTGATGGCGTTCCGCGACGGCGTCCTCGTGTTCTCGCAGCCGGGCGCGCTGCCCGGCGCCGTGCTCGAGGACTTGATCGCGCAGGTCCGGGCGCTCGACATGGACGCCGTGCAGCGCGAGCTCGCGGCCAGCCGGAGCTCGTGATGCAGCTGCCCGACGACGTGGTCGACGACGTGCGCAAACGTTTGCGCCGCGCCGCCGGCCAGGTGCAGGCGGTCGAGCGGATGCTGGCCGAGGGCCGCGAGTGCCGCGACGTCGTGACGCAGCTCTCGGCGGCGTCGAAGGCGCTCGAGCAGGCCGGCTTCAAGCTCGTCGCCGCCGGCCTCACCTACTGCCTCGAGCACCCCGAGGAGGCCGAGGCCACCGGGTACACGCGCCCCGACGTCGAGCGCATGTTCATGAAGTTGGCCTGACCCCCGGCGCCGAGCGAGGCCTGCCTGCACGAGGTGCAGGTATCCTGCGCGCGAGCCGAGTTCCTCGCCGAGAGGCGAGGCGTCTGGGGGAGGGCGCCGTGCAGCGTGAGGTCGCCATCGGGTTGATGCGGCGGGCGATCAAGATCGCGGAGAACCAGTGGCCGGAGCTGGCCGACGCGCACATGGAGGTGCCGCTCGAATACTTCACCGACGAGGGGATCGCGGCGAAGGAGCGGCTGCTCTTCGAGACCCAGCCGCTGGCGCTCTGCGCGTCGAGCGAGATCGGGCAGCCCGACGACTACCTCGTACGCAACGCGGTCGGCCGCTCGGTGCTGCTCACGCGCGACGAGGACGGCGTCGCCCACGCGTTCCTGAACTACTGCCGGCACCGGGGCGCCGAGCCGGCGCAGGGTTGCGGCAACTCGCGCCGGTTCACGTGCCCGTACCACGCGTGGGTGTACGACACGAAGGGGTGTCTCGTCGGGATGCCCCTGCGCGACCGCCACGAGGGTCTCGACTTCTCGCGCTACGGGCTCGTCGAGCTGCCGAGCGAGGAGCGGCACGGCTTCGTGTGGGTCGTGTTGCAGCGCGACCACCCGATCGACGTCGCCGCCCACCTCGGCGACCTCGACGCCGAGCTCGCGTCGCTCGGATGCGACCGGATGACGTACTACTCGTCGATCGAGGAGGCACCGCTGGCGGCGAACTGGAAGTCGGTCGCCGAGGGCCTGCTCGAGGGACTGCACGTGCCGTACGTGCACGCGGACACGTTCAACCTCAACCCGCAGGCCTTCAACGTCGACGTCGCGTTCTACGACGTGATCGGCCCGCACGTGCGCTGGGGCCTGCCGATGTTCGGCCAGGAGGAGGCGCACCGCCTCGCCACGCTCCCCGAGGACGAGTGGAACCCGGACGAGAGCATCGGCTGCATCTGGCTGATCTCGCCCGGCCTGCTCCTCGCCAACGAGCTGTACGGGATCATCTACGCCGATCTGACACCCGGCTTCCGCACCGACGAGGCGTTCTTCCGTTACGGCTGGCTCAGCCCAGTGACCGAGGCGCCCGACGGGATGCCCTCGCCCGAGGAGATGGCGGCTCGCGCGGCCCGCGCCGTCGGCCAGGACCAGCTCGTGTGGGAGGGCTGCGGCCGCGGCCTGGCGCGGGGCGCGCACGGCTACGAGCTCATCGGCAACAACGAGAAGGGCGTGCAGCTCTTCCACGAGGCCCTCGCGCGCCAGACCGGCTACGGCGGCCTGCGCTACGTCTGACCCGTCGCGACGAGCGACGCGAGCATCGCCGCGATCTGATCGACGTCGTCGCGTCCGGCCGCGACGTGCACGACGAAGTCGTGGACGTCGTCGTTCGAGACGTCGGTGACGGAGATGCCGTTCAGCTCGAGGAACGTCGCCGTCGCGAGCCAGCCGAGCCGCTTGTTACCGTCGACGAGCGGATGGCCGTTGACGATCGACTGCATGAGCGCGCCCGCCTTCGACCACAGGTCCGGGTAGGCGTCCTCGCCGAACACCCTCGTCCGGGGCCGCGCGGCCGCCGCGGCCAGGAGACCGACGTCGCGAAGCGGTGGCGGGTCGCCGAGAAGTGCAACCGTGAGGGCGACGAGGTCTTCGGGGTCGAGGTACTCGACTGGATCAGCGCCCAAGGCGTTCGAGAGCGTCGGCGTGCGCCGCCATCACACACTGGGCGGCTTGGAGCAAACGCTCCCGATGCTCGCCGCGGCCGACGTATTCGCGCACCGCCCGCCGCGCCGCCTCTTGCATCGAGATGCCTTCGGCCTCGGCGCGTGCCTGGAGTGCGGCACGCTCGTCGTCCGTCAGGCGGAGGGTCATCGCCATCACGTCATGGTAGCCGACTGAGGTATCGGACTGATACCAGCGGCCGCCCGCGCTCAGGCGGGGCGGGCGCCGCGGACGAGGCGCCCGGGGCGGGCGCCGGTCGGCTCGCCGTCGCGCATGACGACCGCACCGGCGACGATCGTCGCCCGGTAGCCGGTGGCGCGCTGCACGAGGCGCTTCCCGCCGGCCGGCAGGTCGTGCAGCATCTCGGGCGCGCCGATGGCGAGCGCGTCGAAGTCGACGACGTTCACATCGGCGCGCCGGCCCGGGGCGAGCACGCCCCGGTCGTGGAGGCCGACCAGCGCCGCCGTATCCGCGCACTGCCGCTTGACGACCCACTCGACCGGCACCCGCTGCGCGGGATCGGCGTCGCGCGCCCAGTACTGCAACAGGTATGTGGGGAAGCTCCCGTCGCAGATCATCGTGCAGTGCGCGCCCGCGTCACCGAGGCCGGGGACGGTCAACGGGTGGAGGAGCATCTCGCGCGTCGCGGCGAAGTCGCCGTCGACGAAGTTCATGACCGGCACGTAGACCGCGCCGTGGCCGTCGTCCTCGAGGAGCACGTCGTACGCGGCCGCGAGGTCGAGGGCGGTCTCGGGCCGCTGGTCGTAGCGGGGCGGGTTGCCGAGCGCGAACGCGGTTCCGAAGCGCGCGAGCACGTTCGCACCCGGCGCCGTGAGCTCGGCGAGGATCTTGTCGCGCACCTCCGGCCGGCGGAGCTCGGCGGCGAGCGCCGGCAAGGGCAGCGACGCGAGGCCCTGGTACGTCGGCGACATGACGAGCGGGTGCACGCGGCCGTCGAGGCGCATGATCAACCCGACGGGCCGCGCCGCGACCTGCCCGCGCATCGCGACGCCGTCGGCGACCGCGGCCTCGATGAGGCCGAGGATGCGGCGGTACTCGCCGGGCGCGCACTCGGGCCGCTGCAGCGTCGTGAGCGACAGCGGGCGGCTGCTCACCTCCGCCATCGCCCGGATCAGGGCGAACTCGCCGTCGAGGTCGACGAGGTCCGCGACGACCTCGAAGACACCCTTGCCCGTCTCGCCGATCGCGCGCGCGATGCCGAGCAACTCGTCGGCCGTCGACGTGAGACTCGGCGTGTGGCGGCCGTCGGCCGAACGGTGCGCGACGGTGCGCGACGTCGTGAAGCCGAGGGCGCCGGCGTCGATCGCCTCGGCCGCGAGCCGCCCCATCGTCGCGATCTCGTCCGCGGTCGGGACCTCCTCGTGGTCCGCGCCCCGGTCCCCCATCACGTAGCCGCGCAGCGCCGCGTGCGGCACCTGCGACGCGACGTCGATCGCGTACCGCCGCGTCTCGAGCACGTCGAGGTACTCGGGGAAGCTCTCCCATCCCCAGCTGATGCCCTCCGAGAGCGCCGTACCCGGGATGTCCTCGACGCCCTCCATCAGCGCGATGAGCCACTCGTGCCGGTCGGGGCGGACGGGCGCGAACCCGACGCCGCAGTTCCCCATGACGACGGTCGTGACGCCCTGCCACGACGACGGCGTGAGCAACTCGTCCCACGTCGCCTGCCCGTCGTAGTGCGTGTGCACGTCGACCCAGCCAGGCGTCACGAGCAGTCCGTCGGCGTCGATCTCCTCGCGCCCACGCCCGGCGACCTCGCCGACGGCGCTGACCCGCCCGTGGTCGACGGCGACGTCGGCGGCGCGCGCGGGTGCGCCCGTCCCATCGACGACCGTGCCTCCCCTGACGACGAGATCGTGGTCGGGCATCGCTCGTTCCTCCCTGGTCACGCGCGGCCGCGCGCGGCCCCCTCCACCGTCAGCTCGCCGCGGGCGCGGCTCCCAGCAGCGTCCGGGTCTCGTCGTCCTCCAACGGGGCAATGCTAAACGTACGGCGTGGACCACGAGCCGCTGCGGGTCGCGTCGGCGTTCCCCGACCCGCCCTTCGAGGTGCCCGGGGAGCCGCCGTCGGGGCTCGACATCGAGCTGGTGCGGGCGATCGCGGACGAGCTCGGCCGTCCGTACGAGCAGCACCGGTACGAAGGAGCGGACTTCGAAGGCATCTACTCGGGCCTCGCCGCCGGCCGGTACGACCTCGTCGCCTCGGGCGCGACGATCACACCGCACCGCCGCACGCTCGCGCGCTTCTGCGCGCCGTACCTGCAGTCGGGCCAGAGCCTCGTCGTCGACGTGGAGCTCAGCCCGGGCATCCACTCGACTGCCGACCTCCACGGCAGCATCATCGGGGTGCAGGACGGCAACACGTCGCAACCGGTCGCCGAGCGCCTGCACGCGGAGGGCGCCGTCGCCGGGGTGAAGGTGTACGCCTACGACGAGATCCTGAAGGCGCTCGACGACGTCGGCAACGGAACCATCGCCGCGTTCATGAAGCTCGAACCTGTGATGCGCTGGCTCACCCGCGACCGGCCGTCGCTGTCGGTCGTCCAGACGGGCATCACGACGGAGCTCATCGCGCTCGCGGTGCGCTCCGACGACGAACCGCTCGCGGCCGCGGTCGAGCGCGCGCAGCAGTCGCTGGCGGCGCGCGGCGAGCTCCGGCGCCTCGGCGAGCGCTGGCTCGGCGACAGCGATCCGGCCGCGACGCGCATGGTCACGTGATCCGTCTGATCCGCCTGTTCACCGGCGACGACGGGCAGTCGCACGTCAGCGAGGAGCACGTCGAGCTCCTGCCCGAGGGTCGCGACGACGCGTCGGCGTGGCAGGACGCGACGGCGATCCGGTTCGCGGAATCGCCACCCCGCTCCACCCTCGACTGGCACGACGCGCCCCGCCGCCAGTACGTGATCACCCTGTCGGGAACGCTCGAGTTCACGACCCGCCACGGCGAGACGTTCCGCCTCGGGCCGGGCGACGTGCTGCTCGCGGAGGACACGGCCGGCGGCGGTCACACCTGGCGCCTCGTCGACGACGCCCCCTGGCGGCGCGTCTACGTGTCCCTCGGCTGAACGGGTCCGGTCCGCTGGTACGGCGGCGCCGGCGATCAGACCTTCGACGTCCGCCCGACCTGGCGGGCCAGCCAGTCGTCCGCGTCGCGCATCGCCTGACGTGCGATCGCCGAGTCGCCGGCGATCTGGTAGCCGTGGCAGGCGCCCGGGTAGACGTGCAGCTCGGTCGGAACGCCGGCCTGGTTGAGCCGAACCGCGTAGTCGACGTCCTCGTCGCGGAACCCGTCGACCGTCCCGACCGACACGAACGCGGGCGGGAGCCCCGAGAGGTCCGTGGCCCGCGCCGGCGCCGCGTGGTACGGCACGTCGTCGCGGCCGTACAGCTCCCCCAGGTACGAGCGCCACCCGAACTCGTTCGCGTCCCGGCTCCAGACCGCGAGACCCTCGAGCCGGCTCGACGGCGTGATCTGGCGATCGTCGAGCATCGGGCAGTCGAGGAGCTGGAACGCGAGCTGCACCTCGCCGCGATCGCGCGCGAGGAGCGCCAGCGCGGCGGCGAGCCCTCCCCCGGCGCTGATGCCCCGCACCCCGATGCGGCTCCGGTCGACCCCGAGCTCCTCGGCGCGCTCGAACGTCCACACGAGGCCGCGGTAGCAGTCCTCGATCGGGCCCGGGTAGGGCGTCTCGGGCGCCAGGCGGTACTCGACGGAGACGCCGACGACCCCGAGCGCGTTGCACCAGCGGTCGAGGAGCGCGTCGTCCATCTCGTACGAACCCATCACGTAGCCGCCGCCGTGAATCGAGTAGACGCACGCACGCGCGTCGCCGGCCCGGGTCCCGAAGGGCTGGTGCACGCGGACGGTCACGTCCGGGTCGCCGGGGACGACGTGGTCGGCACGGGTGACGGTGTCGGAGAGGGTGACGTCGAGCGGGAAACGTCCTGCCCGCAGCTCGGCGAGACTCTCGGGCGACAACGCGAACGGCGGGAAGGCCTCGATCGCGGGAGCGATCTCCGGGTCGAGCATCTGCCTGGCGTTCGCCGTCATGGGCACACTCCTCTGCGCTGGGCGCCGACGGTCGGCCGATTGTTGCACTCTGGTAGGAATCCCGTCAGACGGGAGGTGCACATGAGGGACGTCGTCGGAAAGGTCGCAGTCGTGACCGGGGCCGGTCAGGGCATCGGCCGCGCGCTCGTCGAACGGTTCACTGCGGAAGGGATGAAGGCCGTCGTCGCGGACGTCGTCCCCGAGCTCGTGGAGTCGACGACCCGTGAGCTCCGCGAGCAGGGACGCGACGTCACAGGCGTCGTCGCCGACGTGACCTCCCTCGAGTCGGTCGAGGCGTTGCGCGACGCGACGCTCGACGCGTACGGGGCCGTGCACATCGTCTGCAACAACGCGGGCATCGGCTCCGGCTCCGAGGGACAGATCTGGGAGCACCATGTCAACGACTGGCGCTGGTCGCTGGACGTGAACGTGATGGGCGTGGTCAACGGCATCAACGCGTTCGTCCCGACGATGCTCGCGCAGGACGAGGAAGGGCACGTCGTCAACACGACGTCCGGCAACGGCGGCTTCACACCGCTGATCAACAGCGCCGTCTACGCCACCACGAAGGCCGCGGTCGCGACCATCACCGAGTGCTTGTGGGGACAGTTGCGCGAGATCGGGGCGAAGGTCAGCGCGTCGCTCCTCTACCCCTCCACCAGGACGCCGGGGATGCTGAACACCGGCATCTGGCGGCCAGGTGCGAACCGTCCCGCGCGTTACGACCGCCCGGGCGCGCCGCCCAGGGAGGGGCGCGATGCGCTCGCCGCCTACCGCAGCCGTATGGAGGAGGCGGGACTCACCATCGAGTTCGCGCCGTTGTCGGAGGTTGCCGACCTCTGCTTCGAGGGCATCATGAACGACACGTTCTGGATCACGGTGCCGAACGAGCTCCAGCAGCAGAAGATCCGGGCCCGGGCCGACTCGCAGATCGCGATGACGCCGCCCGACTACCTGCTGGAGAGCAATCTCATGACCGGCCGTCCCTCGGGGTCGGCCGGCTGACGCACGCAACCCGGGATCGGGACGGCGAGAAGGACGACGGTTTGGAACCACTCCTGAGCGCGCGCGGGATCTCGCAACGTTTCGGGGACCGCGTCGCGCTCGACGGCGTCGACCTCGAGGTACCCGCGGGGAAAGTCGTGGGCCTGCTCGGACCGAACGGCGCGGGCAAGACGACCCTGATGCGCATCATCTTCGGCGTGCTGACCCCCGACGCCGGCACGCTCGCGTGGCGGGGTCGGGCGGTCACGGATGCCGACCGGCGTCAGTGGGGCTACATGCCCCAGGAGCGCGGGCTCTACCGCGACATGCGCGTCCTCGATCTCCTCGTCTGGCTGGCGCGCCTGCACGGTCTCACGCGCGCCGACGGCGAGCGGCGCGCCCGGGAGCTGCTCGGGAAGCTCGACCTCGGGGGACGCGAGCGCGACAAGGTGTCGAGCCTCTCGGGCGGGATGGCGCAGCGCGTCCAGCTCGCGGGCGCGATGGCGCACGGACCCGACCTCCTCGTGCTCGACGAGCCCTTCGCGGGCCTCGACCCCGTCGCCGTCCACTACCTCTCGGAGGTCATCACCGAGCACGCGCGGTCGGGCGGGAACCTGCTCTTCTCCAGTCACCAGCTCGACCTCGTCGAGGACCTCTGCGAGACCATCACGCTCGTCGACCGCGGGCGCGTCGTGCTGCACGGCGACGTCCGGCGACTCAAGGCCGAGAGCCCGAACCGGTGGTTGCGCGTCGACGTGGCCGTCGACCCGGCCTGGTTGGATCCGCGCGCCTCCGAGATCGGGTCGAGCGACGCCAGCGGCACGCGGCTCCGCCTCGCGCCGGACGCCGATCCCGGTCGCGTCCTCGACGACATCCGCCGCCACACACGCGTCGACGACTTCGGCGTCGAGGCCCCGAGCCTCTCGGAGCTGTTCCTCGAGGCGACGGGGGTGGAGGCCGCATGACGACGACCCAGGCGACGATGCTCGTCGCCGGCCGGGAGCTGCGCGAGGCCTTCCGGCGCAAGAGCATCTGGATCGTGATCGCGATCATCTTCGTGGGTTCGACGGTCGGCATGATCCTGCCCGGGGCCCTCGACAGCGGGACGAATCGCTACGACGTCGCCGTCGTCACCGACGGGCAGGCCGCGCTCGTGACGAGCTTCGAGTCGGCGCTCGAGGCGTCGCGCCACGCCCTCGACGCCGACCTCCGCTTCGTCGACGTCGAGACCGCGGAGCGGGCGCGCTCCCTGGTCGACGACCGCAAGGTGGACGTCGCGGTCGTCGCCGGGAACCGTCCGGAGGTGATCGTCCGGTCGGGCGAGAACGCGACGCTGGTCGCCTTCGTGCGCCAGGCGCTGGCGAGCACCGCGCTGCAACGCAACCTCGCCGGTGCCGGGCTGTCGCCCGGCCAGATCGCGAACGTCCTGCGCATCTCGCCGCCGCGGGTCAGCCAGGTCGCAGCCGGCGAGTCCGACCGGCGATCGTCGGCCGCGATCCTCTCGCTCGTCCTCTACCTGCTCCTGCTCATGCTGATGATCCAGGCCGCGAACGGCGTCGCGATCGAGAAGGCGAACCGCATCAGCGAGGTGCTCCTCGCCGTGGTGCGACCGAGCTCGTTGCTGTTCGGCAAGGTGATCGGGGTCGGCATCGTCGGTCTCGCCAGCCTGCTGGCCGGCGCGGTGCCCGTCGTCGTGAAGGTCGCGGTGGGCGGCGACCTCCCGGCCGGGCTCGGCCCCGCGGTCGCCGCGAGCGCGGCATGGTTGGTGCTCGGGCTGGTGCTGTTCCTGACGATCGCGGGCGCGCTCGGTGCGCTCGTGGAACGCCAGGAGGAGACGGGAACCGCAGTGGCGCCGCTGAGCCTCCTCATCGTCGCGACCTACATCCTGGCCCAGAGCGCGGCCGACCAGGGTCTGGGCCGGTTCCTCTCGATCTTCCCGCTGACGTCGCCGATCGTGATGCCGACCCGGATCGCGCTGGGCGACGCGTCCGCGCTCGACATCGTCGCATCCCTCGTGCTCGGCGTCGCGACCGTGTTCGTCGTCGTGCGCGTCGGCGCCGCGATCTACCGGCGGGGCATCGTGCACACCGGGCGCCGCCTCCGCCTCGCCGAAGCCCTCCGCAGCCCGTGACGGCCACGGTCGCGGCAGTCCGGTGGATCTACACCTCGTCGACGGTCGGGCCGACCTTGGCCGCGATCGCGTCGAGCTCGGCGAGATCGAAGCCGTACACGCGCGCTGCGTTGCCGCCGAGGATCGCGCGCACCTCGGCCTCGGGGACGCCGTGCAGCGCCTCGTGGATGACCTTGCGGCTGTTGGGCCAGCTCCCCTCGTAGTGCGGGTAGTCGGAGCCCCACATCATGTTCCGGACGCCCACCTTGTGGCGGAGCTTCGCCTCCGACGGGTGGAAGAACATCGCCTGGACGTAGCACTGACGGCGCCAGTACTCGCTCGGACGCGAGTGCAAGCGCCCCTGCTCGTGGCGGAACATCCGGTCGTACATGCTGTCCATCATCCGGAGCGTGTCGGGCACCCAGTCGGATCCCTGCTCGGCGAAGCACATCGTCAGCCCCGGATGGCGCTCGAACACACCGCCCCACACCATGAACCAGAACGGGCGGTGAGAGAAGAACGGACTCTCCATCGCGAAGATCGCGTTCGCGCCGGGGAGTTCGCCGTAGTCGGGCGTTGCCGAGCCGACGTGGGTGTGCAACGGCATGCCGAGGTCTTCGCACACCGACCAGAGCGGCTCGTAGCGCGGGTGGTTGTAGAACGGCAGGCTCCCGACCCCCG
>DASRHL010000096.1:0-35094 GCA_035650535.1 Acidimicrobiia bacterium | reverse complement strand
CGACGAGCGACCGCGAGACCTTCTCGCCCTCGTCGAAGCCGCCGTTGCGCAGCGCCTGCACCGGACGTTGCAGCATCCGGTTGCTGACCTCGGCGGCCGAGCGGATGTCGTCGTCGCCCATCGTGCGGATCGACTCCGAGGTCCGGTCGAACTCGGCGCTGTCCGGGTCGAGGGAGACGACCCGGTCGACGTACGCGCCCGCCGTCTGGTCGAGGTCGGGCAGCGCCGCCGGGTCGAGTGGGACCATGCTCGCGGAGGTGCCCGGCGCGACGGGCGCGACCGGTTGCGGGGGCGTCAGGGTGAGGGGGGTCATGGTTCCTCCCGGTGGCTCGCCGACGTGGCCACCGTTTTCCTGCCCACTCGCGAGGTTCTTGGCACGCTGGACGCCGATTATCGGAGCTCAGCGTGCCAAGAAACCGGGAGGTCACGCGAAAGGCGTCGTGTCCATGAAGAGGTGGTGGCTCAGGTCGCCGTGGAGCTCGACGTTGATGTAGCGGTCGGTCCACTGCCAGACGCCGTCGACCCTGGTGAAGGTGTCGGTGTTGCGGCCGGCGTCGATGACCTGCAGGGGCAGCTCGTCGGTCTGCTGCAGCATCACGTACACGGAGCGGGCGACGGCCGTTCCCGCGTCCTCGTCGACGGCGATCACGAGGTTGGTCGACAGGTGGACGGTGCGCGCGCCGCCGACCGGGTACACCCTCGTCGTCTTGCGGAACTGCTCGGCGACGGCCTCGGCGCCGGACCACGAGCCTTCCATGTCCTTCACCCGGATCGTCCCGTTGGCGAAGAGCTCGCCGACGCCGTCGAAGTCGCCCGCGTCGTTGCGCTGGTCGCACAGGAAGATGAGCCGCGCGATCTCGTACCGGTCCTCGCTGATCCCCACAGCGGCGTACGTTACCGTTCCTTCCCGGGACTGCCAGGGGGGTGCGTCGTGCTGCTCGAGGGGAAGACCGCCATCGTGTCGGGCGTCGGGCCCGGCCTCGGCCGTGCGATCTGCGACGCGTTCCACCGCGAGGGCGCCCGGCTCGTCGTCGGCGACGTCGACGAGGCGGCCGTGAAGTCGGTGGTCGAGGAACTGGGCGCGACCGGGCAGGTCTGCGACATCACCGACGCCGCCGCCTGCGCCGCGCTCGCGGAGCTCGCCACGACGGCGCACGGCCAGATCGACGTCCTCGTCAACGACGCCTACCACGGCGGCGACTTCACGACGTTCGAGGACGCCGACCTCGCCGACTGGCGGGCGACCGCCGACGTCAACGTCTGGGGCTCGCTGCAGATGGTCAAGGCCGTCCTCCCGGCGATGAAGGCGCAGGGCGACGGCCGGATCGTCAACATCCTCACCCAGGGCGTCGAGTGGGTGCTGCCGACCTTCGGTGCGTACACGGGCTCGAAGGCGGCGATGGCGCACCTGACGAAGCTGCTCGCGTCCGAGCTGGGCCAGCACGGGATCCGCGTCAACGGCGTCTGCCCCGGCCCGATCTGGGGGCCGGCGCTCCAGGGCTACCTCCAGGGCATCGCCGACGACCGGGGCGTCGAGCTGCAGACCGTCTACGACGAGTGGGCGTCCGAGACGGCGTTGCGATACCTCGTGCCGCCGGAGGACATCACCGGCACCGTCGTGTACCTCGCGTCCGACCTCGCGCGTCCCGTCACCGGCCAGGCCATCTACACCGGCGCGGGACAGTGGTTCCATTGAGCGTGGATCACGCGGCGCCCGACCGCACCGGCGTCCCGCTCGCGGATCCGACCCGTGGAGGCGTCTACCGCCGCCGCATCCGCATGGCCACCGTCGAGCCGGGCGGCGTCGTCGCCGAGCTCGAGGACGACTACCACCACTTCCGCTGCCACCTCCGCCACGACGGCACGGTCGTGACCGCATGCGAGGGCGAGGCCGTGCGTTACCCGTGGGCCACGTGCCCGGGCGCGATGACGCTCGTCGGGCAGCTCGTCGGCATGCCGCTCTCGCCCCGCTCGACGACCGTGGGCGAGCACGCCGACGTCGGCGACCAGTGCACCCACTTGTTCGACCTGGCCGGCCTCGCGGTCGCGCACGCATGGTCGGGCCGGCCGGAGCGCCGGTACGCGATCGACGTCCCCGAGCGCGACGGCACGACGACGCGCCCGACGCTCGCCCGGGACGGCGAGCCGTTGCTGGCCTGGACCGTCGAGGGTGACGTTGTCACCGCGCCCGAGCCCTTCGCCGGGCACAGTCTCCGCCGCGGCTTCATGGCGTGGGCCGACCGGGAGCTCGACCCCGACACGGCGGAGGCGGCGATCGTCCTGCGGCGGGCGACCATGATCTCGTGGGGGCGTACGGTGAACCTCGACGACGTGCGCGTCGCCGCCGACCTCGGCGCCGCCTTCCAGGGGCGCTGCCACACCTTCAGCGAGGCCCACCTGCACGAGGCGACGCGCATCGCCGGCAGCACCCTCGACTTCACCGACGCCGCCGATCGGCTCCTCTCCGACTGAACCCGAAGCGAGCATGGCCGACCTGAACGAACCGACCCTCTGGAGGCTGATCGAGGCCCGCGCCGCGGCGACACCCGGCGCGCTGCTCGTCGTCGACGAGCACGACCGCGAGCTGACGTTCGCCGCGTACCGCGACGCCTGCCTGCGCGCCGCGGCCGGCCTCGCCGCGCTCGGCGTCGGCGAGGGCTCGGCGGTGTCGTGGCAGCTCCCGACCTGGATCGAGTCGTTCGTCGTCGTCGGGGCGCTGGCCCGGCTCGGCGCCGTGCAGAACCCGATCCTGCCGATCTGCCGCGCCCGCGAGGTGGGCTTCATCACCCGGCAGACCCGCGCCGAGCTCCTGCTCGTGCCCGGCGTGTGGCGCGGCTTCGACTACCCGGCGATGGCGTACGACCTCGTCGACGGCGACGGCGGCCCGAAGGTGGTCGTCGTCGACCGCGAGCTGCCCGACGCCGACCCCGGGTCGCTCCCACCCGTCCCCACCGGCGACGACGACCCCGTCCGGTTCCTGTTCTACACGTCGGGTACGACCGCCGACCCGAAGGGCGCGCGCCACACCGACCGGACGGTCGCCGCCAGCGCCCGGGGCGTGAACCGGGCGCTCGACCTCGGACCCGACGACCGCTTCGGGCTCGTCTTCCCCTTCACGCACGTCGGCGGCATCGCCACGCTCTTCGGCCTGATGATGACGGGCGCGGCCGCGATCGTCGTGGAGGCGTTCGACCCCGAGCCGAGCGTCGAGGTGCTCCGCCGTCACGGGGTCACGATCGCCGGAGCCGGCACCGCCTTCTGGCTCGCCTTCCTGCACGAGCAGCGCCGGCAGCCCGGCGTCCCGATCTTCCCGAAGCTGCGCGCGATGGCGGGTGGCGGTTCGCCCAAGCCGCCGACGCTCCACACGGAGATCAAGACGGAGGTCGGCGGCATCGGCGTCGCGTCCGGGTACGGGCTGACCGAGTGCCCGAGCCTCGCGCTGGGCACCGTGCGCGACCCCGACCCGAAGCTGTCGGTGACCGACGGCCGGCCCGCGCCGGGAGTCGAGATCCGCATCGTCGCCGAGGACGGCCGGGTGCTGCCCGCCGGGCACGTCGGCGAGGTCCGCGTGCGGGGCCCGCAGCTCTTCAAGGGCTACGTCGACGCCGCGCTCGACACCGAGGCGTTCGACGACGACGGCTTCCTGCGCACCGGCGACCTCGGCCGCCTCGACGCCGACGGCTACCTCATCATCAGCGGCCGGCTGAAGGACATCATCATCCGCAAGGGCGAGAACATCTCGGCCAAGGAGGTCGAGGGCATCCTCTACGCCCACCCCAAGATCGCGGACGTCGCGGTCGTCGGCCTTCCCGACCCCGAGCGGGGCGAGCTCGCCTGCGCGGTCGCCGTCCTCGCCCCCGGCGCCGGCGGGCTCACGCTCGACGAGATCGGCGAGTGGTGCCGCGACCACGGCCTGATGGTCCAGAAGATCCCCGAGCGTCTCGAGCTCGTCGACCAGCTCCCGAAGAACCCCGCCGGCAAGGTCCTCAAGGACGCGCTCCGCAACGAGCTGTCGGCCTGACGCGTCGCTCGCCCCCGACCTGACGCCCCGTCAGGCGCGGGAGATACCCTGCGGGCGCCGGACGATTCGATCGAGTGACCGGGGGGACGAGGGATGCTGCTCGAAGGTACGACCATGGTGGTCTCGGGTGTCGGGCCCGGCCTGGGGCGGGAGATCGCCGAGGCGGCCGGGCGCGACGGCGCCAACGTCGTCATCGGTGCCCGCACCGAGGCCAACCTGAAGGCGGCGGCCGACGCGATCGACCCCTCCGGCGAGCGGGTCGCGTGGCGGGTCACCGACATCACCAAGCCGGAGGACTGCGACGCGCTCGTCGACCTGGCCGTCTCCCGCTTCGGCGGCGTCGACTCGTTGTGCAACTGCGCCGCCCTCGACACGCTCTTCGGCGGCCTCGAGGACGCCGACTGGGACGGCTGGCGCGCCACCTTCGAGGTCAACGTGATGGGCACGCTGCGCATGACGCAGGCCGCGATCCCCCACCTGAAGGCCCGGGGCGGATCGATCATCTTCATCGGTTCGCAGTCGTCGTACTGGCCGCAGGTGATGCAGATGGCGTACGCGTCCTCGAAGGGCGCGCTCGTGACGGCGATGTACTACCTGGCCAAGGAGCTCGGTCCACACAAGATCCG
This sequence comes from Acidimicrobiia bacterium, assembly GCA_035650535.1. Taxonomy (GTDB): domain Bacteria; phylum Actinomycetota; class Acidimicrobiia; order IMCC26256; family PALSA-555; genus DASRHL01. The sequence continues at coordinate 30,447 of DASRHL010000096.1, read as the reverse complement.
CGTCAACACCGTCGTGCCCTCGTGGATGTGGGGGCCGCCGGTCGAGGGCTACGTGAACATGGTGGCCGACCAGCAGGGCGTGCCCGCGGAGCAGGTGAAGCAGGGCATCGCCAACCAGATGATGCTGCAGGAGATCCCGGCCGACGGCGACATCGCCGACACCGTCGTGTTCCTCGCCTCCGACCGCGCCCGCATGATCACCGCGCAGGCGCTGATGGTCAACGCGGGCGACTTCGTCCACTGACAGGAGACCCCATGGACTTCGACTTCTCACCCGAGCAGGAGGCGTTCGCCGCCGAGGTCGAGAAGTTCCTCGACGAGCACGACGACCCCGAGATCTTCGACCTGACCCGCGAGAACATGGCCCAGATCGTCGACACGCCGAAGCGGCGCGCGTTCATGGCCGAGGTGGGGGCCAAGGGCTGGCTCGGGATCACGTGGCCCAAGGAGTACGGCGGCAGCGAGGGCGAGGGCGTCTACGAGTTCATCCTCAACGAGGCACTCGCCGCGCGCGGCGGCCCGCAGATCGGCAAGGGCGTCGGGATCATCGGCAAGACGCTGATCGCGCACGGCAACGACTTCCTGAAGCAGAAGTTCCTGCCCATGATCCTGCGCAACGACGTGGAGTTCGCGGTCGGCTACAGCGAGCCCAACGCCGGCTCCGACGCCGCGTCGATGCGGCTGAAGGCCGAGCGCGACGGTGACGGGTGGCGGCTGAACGGCCAGAAGACATGGACAACGTCGGCGCACTTCGCCGAGTGGTACTGGCTCGGCACGCGCACCGACCCGGAGAACAAGCACCAGGGCATCACCCTGATGCTCGTCCCCCTCGACCAGCCCGGGATCACGATCCGGCCGATCTGGACGATGGGCGACGAACGCACCAACGAGGTCTTCCTCGAGGACGTGTTCGTCCCCGACGAGTACGTCGTCGGGGACGTCAACAAGGGGTTCCAGTACATCTCGCAGGCGCTCGACCTCGAGCGCTTCACGATGTTCACGTTCTCGCCCATCAAGCAGCGCCTCGACCTGTTGTGCGAGTACGTGCGCGAGGAGACGGTCGACGGCGAGCGCCTCCGCGACGACCCGGTGGTCCGCTCCCGGATCGCCCGGCTCGCGACCGACGCCGAGGTCGCGCGGGTCCTGGGTCTGCGCGTCGTCGCCGAGTCGATGAAGGCCGAGAAGGTGCCGGGTACCCCGCCGCCGACGGTCGAGTCGTCGCAGTACAAGTTGTTCGCGACCGAGTTCTCACGCCGACTCGCGAACGCGTCCATGGACATCGCGGGCCCGGGGAGCCAGTTGCGCGTGCACACCGAGGAGGCGCCGATGGAGGGGCGGGCCGAGTCGACCTACCGCTACACGGTCATCGACACGATCGGCGGCGGCGCCTCCGAGATCCAGAAGAACATCATCGCCCGCCGCGGGCTCGGACTGCCGAAGAACTTCTGACCCGTGGGCACCGAAGGCCTCCTGGCCGGCTACACGGTCCTCGACCTCGGCAGCGTGGGCCCGGCCGCGCGCACGTCGCGGTGGCTGGCCGACTACGGCGCGACGATCGTGAAGGTCGGCCCGACGCCGAAGGACGGCGCGGTCCAGATCGACCCGGTGTTCCACTCGTACGGTGGCCACCGCGCGATGAAACGCGCCCGCCTCGACCTGAAGGACGCGGCCGGCCGCGAGGCCTTCCTGCGGCTCGCCGAGCGCGCCGACGTCGTGATCGAGAGCTTCCGCCCGGGGGTCGTCGCCCGTCTCGGGATCGGCTACGACGACGTCAAGGCCGTCAACCCCGGGATCGTCTACTGCTCGACGACGGGATTCGGCCAGGAGGGGCCCTACTCCCGGTGGGCGGGGCACGACCTCGGCTATCTCGGCATGGGCGGGTACCTCTACTGCTCGGGGCGCGGAGCCGACGGTGCGCCCGCGATCCCGGGCGCGACCGTGGGCGACGGCGCCGCGGGCGGCATGCACGCGGTGATGTCGATCCTCGCCGCGCTCCTCCACCGCAACTCGACCGGCGAGGGTACCTACCTCGACGTAGCCGTGGTCGACGGCGTCGTCTCGATGATGTCGCTGCTCGTCGACGAGTACCTCGCGACGGGCGCCGAGCCCGGACCCCGCCACGGCGTCCTCACGGGTCGCTACGCCTGGTACGACGTGTACGAGTGCGCCGACGGCAAGTGGCTCGCCGTGGGCGTCATCGAGCCGCACTTCTTCGTGAACCTGTGCCGCGAGCTCGGCTGCGACCGGTGGACGCTCGAGCACCAGTACGACGACAGCGTCCAGGACGAGATGCGCGCCGACTTCCGGGCGGTGTTCCGCACGCGCGACCGCGACGCGTGGGTCGCGCAGCTCGGCCCCGCGGACACGTGTGTCGCGCCGATCTACTCGATTCCGGAGCTGGTCGACGACCCGCACCTGCGCGCCCGGCACGACTTCGTGCGCGCCCACCACGCCGACCACGGCACGTTCGAGCAGGTCGGCTGGGTGCTCGCGGGCATGGTCCGCGACCAGCCCGAGCCGCACCTGCGCGACTCGTCGGTCACCGACACCGACGAGCTCCTCGCCCGCGTCGGCTACAGCGCAGCGGAGCTCGCCACCTTGAGGGAGAAGGGAACCATCTCGTGACCGAGAGCGGGCAATCCGGTCTGCCGCCCGACGTCGAGGCGCTGATCGGCAAGGTCCAGTACGAGGAGGTGGCCGAGTTCCCCGTGGAGCGCGGCTACGTCTGGACGACGTGTGCATCGGTCGAGAACGGCAACCCGCTGTACTGGGACGACGCGGTCGCCGACGAGCTGACCGGCGGACCGACGGCGCCGCCGACGATGCTGTCGGTGTGGTTCCGGGTGCACTACTGGGCACCGTGGCGCCACGAGGAGGGCCTGTCGCTGCAGGTGCACTTCGACCTCAAGGAGCGGCTCGGCCTGCCCGAGGCGATCATCGCCGACAACACGATGGTCTTCTACGAGCCGGTCCGGCCCGGCGACGTCCTGCGGACGCACCAGATCCTGCGCTCGGTCAGTGAGGAGAAGACGACGAAGCTCGGGGTCGGGCGGTTCTGGAGCTTCGACGTCGAGACGTTCAACCAGCGCGACGAGCTCGTCGGCGTCGACAGCTACACGTCGTACGGCTACCGGAGGCAAGCATGAGCGAGCGTCGCGCAGCGGGTATCCCGCGAAGCAGCGAGCGGGGCCCGAGCGGCCCGGCCCGCCGGGCCGAGAGCGGGGAGCCATGAGCGATCTCGTCGCGAGCCGGAGTCCGTACGTCGACGGCGCGTTCGTGCCCGGCGACGCGGGGTCCTTCGCCGTGACCGACCCCGCCACCGAGGAGGTGATCGCCGAGGTCGAGGCGTCGTCCGTCGCGCAGGTCGACGCTGCCGTCGCGGCCGCCCGCCGGGCGTTCGACGACGGACCCTGGCCCCGGCTCACCACCGAGGAGCGGGCCGCCGTCATGTACCGCTTCGCCGACGCCCTCGCCGCCCGCAAGGAGGTGCTGCTCGAGACCGTCATCGCCGAGGCCGGCGCGGCCCGCGGGTTCGCCGAACCCGTGCAGATCGGCTTCGGGCTCGCCTCCGCCCGCGACATGGTCGACCTCGCCCGCACCCTTCCCGACTGGGAGCACAACGAGATGCCGCTGCGCGAGTACGTCGCCGGCAACAACGTGAAGCTGTCGATCCGCTGCCACGAGCCGGTCGGTGTCGTCGGCGCGATCACGCCGTCGAACTTCCCGTTCACGACGAACGTGTGGAAGGTCGTCCCCGCGCTCATGACCGGCTGCACGCTGGTGCTCCGGCCGAGCCCGTACACGCCGCTCGAGGCGACCGTGCTCGGCGAGGCCGCCGACGAGGCCGGCCTGCCTGAGGGCGTGCTCAACGTCGTGCTCGAGGAGACCGCCGCGGGGGCGGAGCGCCTGTCGACCCATCCCGGCGTCGACCTCGTGAGCTTCACCGGCTCCACTGCCGTCGGCCGCGCCATCGCGGGTCAGGCCGCGCCCGGCATGAAACGCCTCATCCTCGAGCTCGGCGGCAAGAGCGTCCAGCTCTACCTTCCCGACGCGCTCGCGGACGGGCCGGCGAAGGCGGTCGCGGGCGCGCTCGGCGTGTTCCTGGCCCACGCCGGGCAGGGATGCTCGCTGCAGACGCGCATGCTCGTGCCCGCCGAGCACGTCACGACCGTCGTCGACGCGGTGTCGGCCACCGCCGCGGGCCTGCAGACCGGCGACCCGCGCGACCCGAAGACCGTCGTCGGCCCCGTGGTGTCGGCCGCGTCGCGCGAACGGATCGAGCGGCTCGTCGCGGAGGGCATCGCCGCCGGTGGCCTGGTCGCGTGTGGTGCCCGCCGGCCGGCGGACCTCGACCGGGGCTACTTCTACGAGCCGACGCTCGTCGCGGTCGACGACAACGCGAATCCGCTCGCCCAGCACGAGGTGTTCGGCCCGGTCGTGACCGTGCAGGGATACCGCGACCTCGACGAGGCGATCGCGATCACGAACGACTCACCGTACGACCTGTCGGCCGGTCTCTACACCAGTGACCTGACGACGGCGACGGCGCTCACGCCGCGCATCCGGACCGGCACGGTCCAGGTCAACACCGGCGCCGCGAACGCGTTCACGCCGATGGGCGGCTACAAGCACAGCGGGATCGGGCGCGAGCGCGGCGTCCCCGGCATCCGCGCCTTCCAGCAGGTCAAGCACGTCGTCATCGGGAACGGCTGACCGAGGGTGGGCGCCCGCAGCCGGCCGGCTGCGGGCGCCACCTAGGACTCGTGCGGCGCTACTGGCTCGCGAACTTGCTCAGGATCGGGTAGGTCTTGGTCGAGCACGTGTAGGGCTGCACGACCTGGAACGCGGTGCCGTCCGGGTCGTACACGAGCGACGCGCAGGCGGGCACCGAGTACTTGTACGACGCCGGGTACTTGATCGGGCCGACCACGTCCTTCCACTGGTACGTCATCTTCGACGCCGCCTTCTGCACCGACGCGCCGGTCGGGTTCTTGCCCGCCTTCTTGAGGGCGGCGATGAAGAAGTCGGCCGCCAGGTAGCCGCCGCCCACGGTCAGCGAGTACTGGGTGCCGGGCTTGAAGCTCTGGATGTCGTTCTTCATCTGCGTCATGTTCGCCGACGTCGTCTCGAACGGCGCCTGCTGCAGGAAGACGTACGCGCCCTGCAGCGCCTTCAGGAGCAGCGGCGTGTAGAACGGCGAGATGAACGTGCCGGTGTAGCCGCTGCTCTTGATCAGGTTGAAGAGCTGCAGCGAGCTCGCCGGCGCGATGCTCGAGTAGATGACGTCGGGCTGGCCGCCGTTGTTCGACTTCAGCAACGCCTGCACGTACGGCGTGTAGTCGCCGACCACCGCCGGCGGGGCCGGGAACGCGCCCTTCGCGTAGACGACCTTCCACCCGGCGCCCGTGTAGACGGACGCCGAGTTCTGGATCGACTTCTTCCCCGACTCGGCGTCGGTGCCGAGCAGCGCGATCGTCGGGTTCGAGATGCCCTTGGCCGCCAGCACCTTCTTCAGCTGCTCTGCGGTCGGGCTCGGGAGCTTCTTCGGGTTCTCGGGGATCAGGCAGCCGTACTGCGAGAACCCCCACCCGGCCTTGCCGGTCGGGCAGTACGTGGCGTCGTACCCCGGGCCGAACCACGGCACCTGCTGCTGGGTGAGGTAGTCGCCGGGAGTCGCGAGCGAGAGGTCGGGGACCAACGCGAAGATCCCGTCCTGGGTCACGAGCCGGCGGGTCTCCGACAGTGCCGTGGCGGGGTCGTTCTTGTCGTCGGCGAACTCCTTGAAGTCGATCTTGAGGCCCTTGATCTCGTTCGTCTTGTTGAACCGCGCGAAGCGCGCCTGCGCGCCGACCGCGGCGTCGGCGAAGTTCTGCACGAAGCCGATGCCGGCGACGGTGATCGTGCCGTTCGAGACGCCACGGGCCGCGGGTGTCGCCTGGCCCGGCGCGGCCGTGAGCGCCGTGCTCGCGAGCCCCGCCACCACCGCGACCGCCGCCGCGATCGCACCCCGGCTCTTCGATCGATGCATGGTCCTCCCCCTGTCGAGCACAGTGTGCGGATTCACCCCTCGTTACCGAAGTACACGCCGGCCAGCGATTCCACGTCGGCGTTCGCCCGCGGCCCGCTCCAGACCACGTTGCCGAGCTGCATGAACACGAGCGTGTCGGCGATCGCGAGCGCGTTGCGCGCGTGCTCCTCGACCAGCAGCACGGCACAGCCCCGGTCGCGGAGCTCGACGACGGCTTCGATGACCGTCTCGGCCGCCAGAGGCGCCAGGCCGAGGGTCGGCTCGTCCGCGATGAGCACCGCCGGCGGGTCGGCGAGCGCCGGCGCGAGGCTCAGCATCTGTTGCTCGCCGCCCGAGAGCAGCCCGGCGACCTGCCGGCGGCGGTCGGACAGGATCGGGAACCGGTCGTAGGCCCGCTGGCGCCGCTCGGGGTCACGGACCTGCAGCATCAGGTTCTCCTCGACCGTGAGCCCAGGGAAGATGCCGCGCGCCTCGGGAACGAGCAGCACACCCTTGCGGGCCCGGCGGAACGGGATGAGGTTCGTGATGTCCTCGCCGGCGAAGCGCACCTGGCCGATGGTGGGTTCGACGAGCCCGGCGGCCACGCTGCAGACCGTCGACTTACCCGCGCCGTTCGGGCCGAGCAGCGCGGTGATCCGGCCCGCCTCGAGCGACAGGTCGACGCCGTGGAGGACCTCCACGTCGCCGTAGCCCGCGACGACCTCGTGCATCGTGAACGCGACCTCCGGCGGCGGTGATGCCGGCGGAGGAGGCGCCGCCGGCCCGTTGGCGCCGCCCACCCGTTCGACGGCGCCGGGCTCGGCGCCGACGACCGCGGGCCGCTCGCCGTTCCCCGCGACCGTCGTGTGGTCGAGCTCGTGCTCGGGCACGACGCCGTCGTGGAGGCGCGCCTCGGCTTCGGCGATGTGCTGCTTGCGCCGCCGGTCCCGTTCCTTGACGCGGCGCTTCCGCAACTTCTGCTGCCCGCTGAACGCGAGGATGCCGTCGGGCTCCATGGCGAGCTGGATCGCGCCGATGCCGGACAGGATCGGCACGAAGTACACCGACGTGATGAGCGCGTTCACGTCGCCGCCGGTGAGCAGGTCGCTCGAGATCCAGTGGAACACCGCGGTGCCGGCCGCGAACGCGAAGCCCGCGAGCAGCGCGCCGCCGGGCCGGCGGATGCCGAAGAGCACGGCGAGCGCCAGCCAGAACAGCCCGACGAGCGGTGGCGCGGTCGAGTTCGTGACCGAGAACGAGAACAGACCGAGGAGCACGCCCCCGATCCCGGCGATACCGGCCGACAGCGCGAACACCGTGACCTTGGCCCGGTTCACCGCGATCCCCGACGCCTCCGCCGCCACCTCGGAGCTCCGCATGGCGAGGATCGCCCGCCCGGTCGCGGAACGCATCAGCGCGTGCACGCCCAGCGTCAGCACGCCGAAGATCGTGAGGAACAGCAGGATCTGTTCGGGCAGCAGGCTGAAGTCGAGCTTGCCGAGGTGCGTGACCGAGTCCGTCGAGTTGAGCGTGTGCACGAGGAAGTCGTTCAACCAGTTCAACCCGGGGATCGACAACGTCGGCGAGCGGATCGTCCAACCGGTCTCGCCGTTGCGGATCGAGTCGATGGACCACGGCACGAGCGACAGGAAGAACGCCCACGCCAGGGTCCCGAGGGCGAAGTTCACGCCCCCGAGGCGGGTGAGTGGCAAGGCGAGCACCGCCCCGAGTGCGGCGGCGGCGAGGCCCCCGATGACGATCGCCCAGAGGAAGTTGATCTGTCCGTGCGAGAACACGAGCGGGATGTTCCAACCCCAGTCGTGGGTGAGCGCCCAACCCGCCGCGAAGCCGCCCGCGGTCACGAAGCTCGCCTGCATGAGGCTGACCTGGCCGGTCATGCCGGTCAGCACGACGAACGACAGGAAGATCACGGCCATCGCCAGGCTCTGCGCGATGACCGTCTGGTCGTAGGTGTCGGCTTGTGCCCACGACGGGCTGAACCACTGCAGCGAGAACGCGATCAGGACCAGCGTCCATGCCGCCCACGGGAGGCGGCGCCGCCAGGCCGGCAACCCGACCCGGTGGTCCGGTCTCGGGACGTCGTCGGCGATCGAGCCGGCCCGCCGGCCCCGTTCCCGCGCCCGCCAGAGCAGCAGGACGATGACGAGCAGGAACGGCACCGACGACTTCAGGCCCGACAGGTTCGCCAGGAAGTCGGGCAGGAACCGGTCGCTGTAGCCGGCGACCAGGTTCTGGACCACGCCGAGGAGGAGGCCGCCCGCGAACGCGAGGGGGATCGAGCGCAACCCGCCGAACACCACCGCGGCCAGCGAGCCGAGCACGACCAGCGTGAACACGAAGTCCTGGAGCTGGAACAGCGGCGCGATCAGGATGCCGCCCAGGCCGGCGAGCACCATCGTCAGGATCCACGCCACGGCCGACGTACGGGCCGAGTTCACGCCCCGAAGCGCCGCCAGACCCTCGCGGTCGACGACCGCCCGCATCTCGAGGCCGACCCGCGTGCGCCGGATCACGAACCAGAGCAGCACCGCGGCGAGCGCGGCGACGATGAAGACCGCGATCTGGTCGGAGTTCAACACGACTCCGCCGATCCGGTAGTTGTGGTGCGGCGTGAACGCGACGCCGGCGACGGGCACGCCCTGCGTGACCGCGTCGTTGCCCTTGAACCCGAGACTGAGCACGTCGTTGCCCAGGCTCACGACCAGCCACTGCACCAGGTTGGGCAGCGCGACCAGGAGGCCGATCGTGCCGACGATCCGCGCGTAGACCGGCGCCTTCGCGAGCCGGCGCAGGAGGATCCGATCGAGGAGGAGACCCAGCGCCGGGGCGAAGATGAACGCGCACAGGATCAACGCGGGTGCGATCGGCACGCCGAGCCCGGTGTTCAGCTGGTAGTAGAGGTACGCGGTCGCGAACGCCACCGCGCCGTGGGCGAAGTTGAAGATTCCGGACGTCGTGTACGTCAGGACCAGGCCTGACGCCATGATGGAGTAGATCGCGCCGGTGACGAGGCCCGAGAAAACCAGGTTCCAGAACTCGTTCACTGGCGCGATCCCCCCGGCATTCGAGAACGATGGATCTGCGGTCCCCGCATGACCACCAGGAGGTTAGGCCGCGCTCACTTCACCTTGTAGAGCTTCTTCGAGCACGTGTACGGCAGCACCTGCTTCCACGAGGTGCCGTCGCTCAGCACTTCCGCCGAGCACGCGGGGTACGAGCTCACCGACGCCTGCGGGTAGATCGTCGGCCCCGCGACGCCCTTCAGGATCCACGTCTGGCGCGCCGCCGCCTTCTGGACGTTCTCCGGCGTGATGCCGCTCTTGCCCTTCTTCGCCGCCGTCTTCAGCGCGGAGATGAACATGTCGGTCGACAGGTAGCCGGCCATCATCCCCGTGTCGATCTTCGAGCTCGCGCCCGACTGGACCGCGTCGACGTCCTGCTTCAGCTGGTTCATGCCCGGCGTGGGCTGGTCGACCGGCGTGAACAGCGCGTTGGCGACGCTCCCCGCCAGCGCCTTCACGAGCACATCGGCATACAGCGAACTGAAATACGTCCCCTGGTAGCCGTTCGCCTTGATCAGGTTCCACATCGGGATGCAGTCGGTCGCGAGCAGGCACAGGATCGCGTCCGGCGCCTTGCCGTTGTCGGCCGTGAGCATCGCCTGCGCGTACGGCGTGTAGTCGCTCACCGGCGGCGCCGGCATCTGGTTGTTGACCGCGACGATCTTGAAACCGACGCCCTTGTAGTCGATCTGCTGGTACTTGGTGGAGTTCTGCCCGGACTGCGTGTCGTTCGAGAAGATCGCGAGCGTCGGGTGCTTCTTGCCCGTCTTCTGGCTCACGTACGTGTACGGGTTCTTGCCGCCGTCGGGCATCGCCGACGGCGCGTTCGGCACGAGGCAGCCGTTGTAGCCGAAACCCCAGATCGTCGGGTCGGGTTTCGAGCTGCAGTACGAGTTGTCGAACGCGAACCCGAAGTACGGGACATGCTGCTGCTTGAAGTAGTCACCCGGGTTGAACTGCGACACGTCGCCGACGATCGCGAACACCTGGTCCTGGGTCACGAGCCGCCGCGCCTCCGACAGCGCCGTCGCCTGGTCCTGCTTGTCGTCGGCGAACTCGACGTAGTCGATCTTGACGCCCTTGATCTCGTTGGTGTCGTTGAACCGCTTGATCCGCGCCTTGGCGCCGATCGGGTCCTGGCCGAACTGGGCCTGGATCCCGATGCCGGCGACCTTGATCGTCGTGCCGTCGAACCCGCGCACCGAGTGCGCGGCCCCGGCCTGCTCCACGATGGCGGCCGGCGCCGCCGCCGCCGCCAGCAGGCCCGCCAGGGCCAGTCCCGCTGCGAAGTGTCGCCGCGTGCGCAGCCGTCCCATTCGGATTCCCCCCTCGTCACCCGAACCGGCCCGGCACTCGACGCTCGCCGGGTCCGCCATGCCTACTGCATACTGTCTACACCGGAGCGGTGGCCCCTGTCCCGTCATCCGGGCACGAAACGCGACGACCCCACGGCCCGCCCGGGCCGGCCGAACCGGAGGAGACCCGTGCAACTCGACGACCTGATCCTCGTGAGCGTCGACGATCACGTCGTCGAGCCGGCCGACCTCTTCGAGGGCCACGTTCCCGCCCGCTACGCCGACCGGGCGCCGCGCGTCGTCCGGCGAGACGACGGCGTCGAGCAGTGGGAGTTCCAGGGCGTCACCGCCGGTTCGATGGGCCTCAACGCGGTCGTCAGCTGGCCGAAAGAAGAGTGGGGCTTCGACCCGACCTGCTACGCCGAGATGCGGCCCGGGGCCTACGACGTCCACGCGCGCATCGCGGACATGAACCGCAACGGGATCCTGGCGTCGGTGTGCTTCCCGTCCTTCGCCGGGTTCGCCGCGAGCTTCTTCGCGGACGCGCCCGACAAGGACCTCGCGACGATCATGTTGAAGGCCTACAACGACTGGCACATCGACGAGTGGTGCGCCGCCTCTCCCGGGCGTTTCATCCCGCTCGCGCTGCTCCCGGTGTGGGACCGCGAGGGCATGGCCGAGGAGGTGCGGCGCGTGGTCGCCAAAGGCTGCCGGGCGGTCACGATGCCCGAGCTGCCCCACGTGATGGGGCTCCCCAGCTACCACGACCTCGACTACTGGGGCCCGTTCTTCCGCGCCGTCTCCGACGAGCACGTCGTCGTCAACCTGCACATCGGCCAGGGCTTCAACGCCATCACGTCGGCGCCCGGCGCTCCTCTCGACAACCTCATCATCCTGTCGACCCAACTGTCGGCGTTCGCCGCGCAGGATCTCCTGTGGGGCGGCGCATTCGTGGAGTACCCCGACCTCAAGGTCTCGTGGTCGGAGGGCGGCATCGGCTGGATCGCGTTCTACCTCGACCGGTGCGACCGCCACTACCGCAACCAGCGGTGGCTCGGTCACGACTTCGGCGACAAGCTCCCGAGCGACATCTTCCGCGACCACTCGCTCGCCTGTTTCGTCAGCGACCCGACCGCGCTGAAGGTCCGCGACGACATCGGCCTCGACATCATCGCCTGGGAGTGCGACTACCCCCACTCCGACTCGATCTGGCCCGACGCACCCGAGCAGATTCTCGGGGAGATGACCGCGGCGGGCTGCTCCGACGAGGAGATGGACAAGATCACGTGGCAGAACGCCTGCCGGTTCTTCGACCACGACCCGTTCGCGGTCGTGCCGAGGGAGCGTGCGACGGTCGGCGCGTTGCGCCGGCTCTCGCCCGACGTCGACACGTCGACCCGCTCGCGCCGCGAGTGGCGCGAGCTCTACGAGGCGAAGGCCGCCTCGACGTCCTGAGACGGCCGGCGCGGGCGCGGGTTCACAGCTTCGCCGACGCCGCCGCGGCCATCGGGCGGATCATGGCGTCCTGCACGAAGGACGCCACCAGCGCGCCGTCCTCGGTGAAGACGTCGGCGCGGCCGTAGCTCCGGCCCCGGCCCGCGTAGGGGCTGCGGTGGTCGAGCAGCAGCCACCGCCAGGATCCGCTCGACGCCTGCCGGCATCAGCGCCCCTCGAAGACCGGAGGCCGGCGCTCGACGTAGGCCGTGAACGCCTCGCGCATGTCCGCGGTGTGGACGTTGACGTTCTGCGCGAGGGCCTCGGCCTCGAGCGCCTGCGCGAGCGACGACGAACCCGCGTTGTCGAGCTCGCGCTTGGTCATCGAGAGCGCGATGGGCGGCCCGGCCGCGATCGTGTCGGCCACCTCGCGCACGACGCGGTCGAGGTCGTCGGCCGGCACGACGCCGTTCACCAGACCGAGCGCGTACGCCTCGTCGCCGCTGAGGATCCGCGCCGTGAACGCGAGCTCCTTCGCCTTGTGGACGCCGATCCGCTGCCTCAGCAACCACGACGTCCCGAAGTCGAGGCTCAGCCCCCGCTTGGCGAAGATCGCCGACAGCCGGGCGCGGTCGGAGCACCAGGTCAGGTCGGCGGCGAGCGCGAGCCCGAACCCGGCGCCCACGCACACGCCGTCGACCTTCGCGACGACCGGTACCGGGCACGAGTGGACCGCGAGCACGACCTCGCCGAGCACGCGCATCCCGTCGAGCTGCGAACCCGACGGCCCGTCGCGGCCGGCACCGGCCGCGCCGCTCAGGTCGGCGCCGGCGCAGAACTCGCCGCCGGCACCGGTGAGGATCACCGCCCGGGTGCCCGAGTACGCGATCTCACGGAAGATGGCGCCCAGCGCGACCCACATGTCGCCCGTGCACGCGTTCTTCGCGTCCGGCCGGTCGATCGTCACGGTCGTGACGTCGCCCTCTCGCTCGACCCGGAAGTCGGGGTACGCCGTCGGTTGCCGCTCCGTGCCCGCCACGTCCGTTCCTCCCGTCCCGGGGTGTTCCCGTCAGCTCTCGGATGGCTGCGCCGCGCGGTAGCGCTCTCGCAGCGTGACCTTGTCGATCTTGCCCATGGCGTTGCGCGGGATGTGGTCGACGAGCTCGAGCACCTCGGGCGCCTTCTGCTTCGCGAGACCGGCCGCGGTGCAGAAATCGCGGAGCTCCGCGAGCGACAGGGTGGGTGCGGCCGCGCCGGCCGGCGAGCCGTCGACGAGCTGGACGACCGCGCACACACGCTCGCCGGTGCGCGGGTCGGGGATGCCGATCACGGCGACGTCGTGGACGAGCGGATGGCCGTGCAACACGTCCTGGATCTCCGTCGCCGAGATGTTCTCCGCGTTGCGGATGATGATGTCCTTCACCCGACCCGTGATCGTCACATACCCGTCGGCGGAGACGGTGCCGAGGTCGCCGGTGCGCACGAAACCCAGCTCGTCGAAGGCGTCGCGGTCGAGGTCGGGGTCCGCGTGGCCGCTGAAGCGCTGCGGCCCGCGGACACGGAGCTCCCCCTCGCCGCCCGGTGGCTGCTCGGTCCCGTCGAGCGCGACGACCCGCACCTCGACACCGGGCGAGGGAAGCCCCTGCGTGCCGGTCTGCCGGGCCGGCGGATCGGTGAGCCGGCCGCTGGTCGCGATGGGGAACTCGGTCATCCCCCAGCTGTCGATGATCCCGTGGCCACCGAGCTCGTCGCGCACCTGCTCGTGGACCCCGGGCGGGATCGGCGCACCCCCGTTGACACACGCCCGCAGCCTCGGGAAGAGACGCTCGGCACCGTGCTCGCGTTGCGCGTCGAGGTACGCCTGGAAGAACGGCAGGGCGCTCCCGAGGATCGTCGCGCCGCGCGCGGCCATGTCGAAGGGCGACCGGCGGAAGTCGAACGACTCCACGAGGAACAGGCGGAACCCGCGTGTCAGCGCGGCGCTCAGCATGCAGACGCCGCCGATGTGCGCGACCGGGAACGCGATCGGCATGACGTCGGCCTCGGTCGGGTCGAGACCGGCGACGAACCCGTTCATGCCCGCCATCACCGACGCGTCGCAGTGCCAGGCGCCCTTCGGGCGAGCTGTCGATCCCGACGTGTGGTACAGCCACCGGCGGACGTCGCCGCGCGCCGGCGGGGGCGGGAGCACCGCGGGGTCGCCGGTCGGCAGCTCGTCGACGAGGAGCCGAGTCTCGGTGCCCTCGGTGACCTCGCGCGCCATCGCGGCGAAGTCGAACCCCGCGAAGCTCGACCGGACGACGAGAACGTCGGGGCGCGCCTCGGCCACGATCGCACCGACGTCGCGGTGGCGGAGCATGGGGATGATCGGGTTCTGCGTCGCGCCGAGGCGGGCGAGGGTCCCGAGCAGGACGAGCGTGTCGATGCCCGTCGGCAGCTGCCACGACACCGTCGAGCCGGGCCCGATGCCCCGCGCGACGAGCCCGGCGGCGACCGCCTCCGCCGCGGCGCGGTAGCCGCGTGACGTGAGGTCGCGCCCGGCCTCGTCCTCGAGCACGACGGCCGCGGGCCGCGTCGCGGCCGCCTGCTCGACGAGCCCCCAGAAGGTCGCCGTGGCCAAGCTGCGGCCTCAGGCGGCGACGCGCTCGGCGGCCGGCACCAGCTCGAACATGTTGGCGCCCATGATGCGCTCGACCTGGTCGGACGGGAGGTCGTCGATCTGGTCGAGCCACGAGAGCGGCTCGGCCAGGCCCTCGGCGTGGGGGAAGTCGGAGCCGAAGCACACCCGCGCCGGCCCGATGAGGTCGATCAGGCCGGCGACCGAGTCCTCCCAGAACGGGTCGAACTCGGGGAGGAACGGCGAGCGCGGGCCGCGCCAACCGCTGACCGGTGCGGGCCGCAACAGCACGACCTTCTCCGTCAACCCCACGTCAGTTCGCCTCCTTCGACGGTTCCTTGGTCGCGATCTCGGCCTTCATGTCGTCGAGCATCATCAGGATCGGCGCGCCCGACTCGCTGAGCGCCTGGCCGTGCCCCGTCTGGTGGATGTCGAACACCGCCTGCACTGCCGCGTAGAAGCCCTGCACGTCGAGCGTCTGGTTGACGGCCCGTTTGGCCTGGCGGAGGGCGAACGGGTGCTTCGTGGCGATCTGCGCGGCGAGCTCGTGCACCTCGTCGCGGAGCCGTTCGAGCGGCACCACCTTGGTGACCATGCCGATGCGCTCGGCCTCCTCGGCGGTCATCGCGCGGCCCGTGAACAGCAGCTCCTTCGCCTTCCGGGCGCCGAACTCCCACGTGTGGCCGTGGTACTCGACCCCGCCGATGCCGAGATTCACGACCGGGTCGGAGAAGGTCGCGTTGTCGGCCGCGACGATGAGGTCGCACGGCCAGCACAGCAGCAGGCCGCCCGCGATGCAGACGCCCTGCACGGCGGCGATCGACGGCTTCGGCACATTGCGCCAGCGCAGCGTGTACTCGAGGAACTTGCGGGCCTCGATGCCGTAGATCCCCGCGAGCGTCCAGCTCCCGCCGCCACTGCCGCCGCCGTTGCCGCCGGCGGGGCCCACGCCCTTGATGTCGTGGCCGGCGGAGAAGTGCTTCCCGTTCGCCTGCAGCACGATCACGCGGACCGCGTCGTCGTCGGCAGCGCGGCACCACGCCTCGTCGAGGTCGTCGAGCATGCCGAGCGACTGCGCGTTCGCGGCCGCGGGCCGGTTCAACGTGATCGTCGCGATCCGGCCGTCCACCGCGTAGTCGATGAAGTTGGTCTTCACGTCACACCTTCTCAGTATCGGTTGTTCTCGATCTCTGCCGACCCGTCATGCACCCGGCGGGCCCTTGGGCACGTCCCGGAACGGCACGTTCGTGTACGGGTTGTGCTCGCGCGGCATCCCGAGCATCCGCTCGGCGACGTTGTTGCGCGCCATCTCCGTCGTCCCGCCGCCGATGCTCGCCTGCTGGCGCAGGAGGTACTCGGTGCCGGCGTGGAACAGCTCGCCCGGCTCCCCGCCGGCCGCCGCCGGGCCGGCGATCTCGAGCGCGACGTCGAGGCGGCGCTGCTCGACCTCGGCGCTCATCAGCCGCGTGAGCGCGGTCGCCGAGTCGGGGAGCCGGCCGAGCTGCACACCGGTCGCGACTCGCCGCGTCAGCGCGATCTGCGCCCGCGCCAGCACCGCGTGGCCGCCGACGAGCTCGCGCACCCGCGGGTCGCCGAGGCGCCCGGCCCGGCGGGCGACATCGATCAGGCGGTCGGCGCCCGTCGGCGCCTCGACGTTGCCGTGCCGGACCCCCGTGACGTAGGGCGAGCCGCCCCCCATGGCGTTGCGCTCGTGGAACATCCAGCGGGTGCCGACGGTCCAGCCGTCGTCGACCTCTCCCACGCGGTTCGAGTCGGGTACCCGCACGTCGGTCAGGAACTCCTGGCAGAACTCGCGGTTGCCGTCGATCATCTCGATGCGGTGCAGCTCGACGCCGGGTTGGCGGACGCCGACGATGAAGACGGTGAGCCCGCGGTGCTTGGGGACGTCCCAGTTCGTGCGCACGAGGCAGAGCCCGTAGTCGGCGTACCACGCGCCGGTCGTCCAGATCTTCGACCCGTTCAGGATCCAGTCGTCGCCGTCGCGCAGGGCGGTCGTCAACGCGCCGGCGACGTCGGAACCACCGCTCGGCTCGGAGAGGAATTGCATCCAGATCTCCTCGCCGCGCAGCATCGCCGGGATGTGACGGCGCTTCTGCTCCTCGGTGCCGAAGTCGAGCAGGACGGCGGCGCACGGGACGAACGTCGGGACCTGGATGAGCGCGGGCGTCTCGTAGCCGGTCGTCTCGGCGTTGAACGCGCGCTGGTGCTCGGGGGTGAGCCCGAGCCCGCCGTACTCGCGCGGGAAGCAGATGCCCGCGAACCCGCCGTCCCACAGCAGCCGCTGGAGCCGGCGGTTGCGGTCGACCTCGGCGAGCTCCTCCTCCTCGGTGCCGGCCGTGATGCGGTACGCGGGCAGGTGCAGGCGGGCGGGATCGGACCGCGGCAGGTTCCCGGCGATCCAGGCCCGTGCCCGGGCGCGGAACTCCTCGACGGGCTCGACGTCGCCGTCGGGAGGCGCGGCCGCCGCCGGCCACGTCACGACGCGAGCTCCCGGAAGTCGGTCACGCGCATGCGGTGCTCGGCGGGCGTGCCGTGCGTGACGCGGTCGGCCACGACGCGCCGGAGGAAGAGGTGCAGGTCGTGGTCGTAGGTCAGGCCGATCCCGCCGTGGAGCTGGATGCACTCCTGGACGAGGTCGGTGAGGTGCTCGCCGGTGTAGGCCTTGGCGGCGCTGGCCACCTCGGGGCCGGCGGCCGCGCCGGCGTCGAGGTCGGCGGCGGCGGCCGCCGCGAGGGCGTGGCCGGCTTCGAGCCAGAGCCGCATGTCGGCGACGCGGTGCTTGATCGCCTGGTACGACGCGAGCGGCCGCCCGAACGTGTAGCGGTCGAAGGTCCAGGCCAGCGTGAGGTCGAACGCGACCTGGGCGGCACCGACGATCTCGGCCGACTGGACGACGGCGGCCAGTTGGAGTTGCCACTCGATGTCGTCGCGCCCGGTCGCCGGATCGCCGACGACGGCCGACGCCGGCACACGCGCTCCGTCGAGCTCGACGCGCGCGTAGCGCCTGGCGAGGTCGACGCTCTCGAGCGGCGTCACGGCGACACCCGGCCCGCGCGGGTCGACGAGCACCTGCACGGGGCCGTCGGTCGTGGCCGCCGTGACGAGCAGCACGTCCGCCTGCGCGCCAGCCTCGACCGGCGCCTTCACCCCGGTGAGCACGAGGTCGTCGCCGTCGCGGGTCGCGGTCACGCCCGCGGGCGGGGCGAGTGCCGGCCGGGCGGGTTGCGCGTGGGCCCACGCGGCGACGGTCTCGCCCGAGAGCAGCCCGCCGACGAGCTCCGCCTGCTGCTCGGCCGTCCCGCGCCGCGCCAGTGCCGCGGCGACGACGTTGGTGGGCAGCAGCGGTCCGGGCGCGGCGTGCGCGCCGAACACCTCGGCGAGGCCCGCGAGGTCGGCGACGCCCGTTCCCGTGATCGCGCCACCCCCGAGCGCCTCGGGCACCAGCAGCGACGTCCACCCGAGCGACGCGCCCTGCCGCCAGAAGTCGCGGTCGAAGCCGTCGGCCGAGCCGGCGAGCTCGCGAACCGTGGTGAGCGGGCACTCGCGCTCCAAGAACGTGCGGGTCGTGTCCCAGAGGAAGGTCTGGTCGTCGGTGGCCAGAAGGTCCATCGTCCTCACCTGCGCTCGGCGCTACCGGCCGGCCCGCATCGTCTCGAAGTCGAGCTCGGGGAGCGCCTGGTGGCACAGCGCCCCGCCGTCGATCGTGAGCTCCGTGCCCGTCACGTACTTCGACTCGTCGGACGCGAGGTAGACGACGCCCGCAGCGATGTCGGCCGGTTCGCCGAAGCGCGGCACCATGATGTTCTTCTCGAACGCGGCCCGCATCACGGGGTCGGCCAGGATGGCCGTCATCTCGGGTGACCCGGTGAACACGAAGCCGACGATGATGGTGTTCGCGCGGATGTCCTCCTTCCCGTAGTCGACGGCGAGCTGTCGCGTCATCGCGTTGATCGCGCCCTTCGACGCGTGGTACGCGGGCCGCTCGGGGAGCGCCGCCTTCGACGAGCTCGCCGAGATGTTGACGATCGACCCGTTGCCGGCCTTGCGCATCTCGGGGATCGCGTACTTGCACGCCCAGTACGTGCCGGTCAGCGCGATGCGCATGATGTTCTCGAACGTCTCGTTGTCGATCGTGTCGACGTGGCTGTCCTTGCCGCTCCCGGCGTCGTCGGAGATCGCGTTGTTGACAAGGGTCGTGAGCGGGCCGTACCGCGCGACGGTCGCGTCCACCGCAGCCGCGAGGTCGGCCTCGACGCCGTTGTCGGCGCGGACGAACATGGCGCGTCCGCCGGCCGAGGCGACCGCCGCTTCGACCGCGCGGCCGTTCTCCTCGTTGCGGCCCGTGAACCCGACCGCCGCGCCCTCGGCGACGAGCATCTCCACGATCCCGCGGCCGATGCCGCGGGTGCCCCCCGTCACCAGCGCGACCTTGCCGTCGAGCCGCATCCCTCTCGCTCTCCCCTCAGGTCCCGCCGGTCACGGCGGCCGTCACCGGCCGGTGAACACGGGCGTCTGCTTCTCGACCAGCGCCCGCATGCCGGCGCGGAAGTCCTCGCTCCGTGACGACAGCTCCATCGCGAACGCCTCGTTGCGCAGATGGGCCTCCAGCGTCGTCTGTGCGCCGGCGTGCTGCAACCACTTGGTCAGGCCGACGGCGACCGTCGCGCTCGTCGCGAGCCGGCCGACCACCTCCTCGACGGCGGCGTCGAGCTCGTCGGCGGGTGCGGCCCGGTGGACCATCAGCCAGTCGGCCGCCTCGGCGCCGCTGACGACCCGCCCCAGCTCGAGCATCTCGCGGGCGCGCACCTCGCCGATCCGGCGCGGCAGCATCCACGTCGCGCCGCTGTCCGCGGTGAAGCCGCGCTCCACGAACGGCGCCCAGAACCGGGCGTCGGCCGCCGCCACCGTGAAGTCGGCAGCGAGCGCGATCGCGAGGCCGATCCCGGCCGCCCACCCGCGCACCGCGCAGACGACGGGCGTCTGCACCTCCGTGATCAGCGGGATCAGCCGGTGCGCGTGCGCGGGCAGCCGGCGCTGCAGGCTCCCCACCCGGAGCTTCGGGGCACCCGGGGCGTTGCGCTCGATGATGTCGAACCCGGCACAGAAGTCGTCACCCGATCCCGACAGCACGATCACCCGGATGCCGTCGTCGCGGCCGGCGGCGTCGATCGCGTCGATCAGGCCGTACATCCTCGAGTCGTCGATCGCGTTGCGCTTCTGCGGGCGGTCGAGCCGCAGCCGCAACACCGCGCCGTCATGCTCGACGTCGAGCCCGGCGACCGAGGCGTCGTTCACCTTCCGCTCACTCCTCGACTCGCGCCGCGCTGGCCCGGCCCGACGGCCGCCCGCAAGATGTCAGACAATTGCCGCGGCGGTCAAGTCGGCGCATCCTCCCCGCTGTCCCAACTTGAGCGTCGGTCCGCACCGAGCGACGACCGATCCGTACGCGTCGCCGGGATCCCCCCGGCGCCGCGGGCCAGACCGCCTCGATCGCGCGTCGGACGCCAAACACCGGTTCCCATCGGGCCCCGGGCGATGCAGGCTCCGCTCCGCACCACACTCAGCACGTGCACGCGCTACGTATGCCGTGGCGGTGGTATTGCACCACCGAATCTAGTGCGACCCTTCATCGTCGCACTGTTGTCGCCTGGATCGAACTCCAACATTCCCCAGTCCATAACTGTCACACCCCACCCTTACGATGAATTCATGCCCGAATCCGATGAGCGCATTCGCCGGCTCGCCACTCTGATCGACGAGTTCGTCGGCGAGGAGCTGGACGCGTCGACGCCGTGCCAGTCGGAGATGCTGCTCGGATTGCTGGCACAAGCCGACCGGCTGCAGGCGGAGGCGGTGCGCCGGGTCGGGCCGTGGGAGCACTCGGGCGAATGGGAGCTCGACGGCGCGGTGACACCGGCGGCGTGGCTGCGGTCCCGGGCCCGGCTCGACGGCGGGCAGGCGAGCGAGCTCGTCCGAACCGCGCGGCTGTGTCGCGACCACGAGCCGACCGGCAAGGCCCTGCGCGCCGGAAAGGTGTCGACCCGGCGGGCGCACCAGATCGCCCGGGCCGTCCACGACCGGCGCGACGCGTATCTCGAGCACCCCGAGCTGCTCCTCGGCCCGGCCGAGTCGTTGCCGGGCGACCAGTTCCACGTGTTGGTGCGCCGCTGGCGCGAGATCGTCGACGACCAGTTGGCACGCGACGACGCCGACAAGCAGCACGAAGCCAGTCACCTGCACGCCTCGGTCACCCTCGGCGGCATGGTCCGCCTCGACGGGCTCCTCGACCCCGAAGGCGGCGCCACCGTCCTGGCCGCATTGGAAGCCCACGACCAACCCCACTCGCCCGACGATCCCTCACCCGCCCGCAGTGCCGCCCAACGCCGCGCCGACGCCCTCGTCGCCCTCGCTGCCGCATCGATGCACCCCGGCGAAGGCGACGAGACCGGCAGCAGGCCCCGGGTCACCCTCGACGTGGTCATGGACCTCCGCACCGCCAGTGACGCCGCCGCCGGCCACCCGCACCGCAACCCCGGCCTGGCCGGCCTCGACCTCACCCAGATCCGCAACGACCTCGAAGGCATCGGCCCGATCCCCCGCGTCACGGCCCACCGCCTCGCCTGTGACTGCGCGGTTGGCCGCGTGATCATGCGCGGCGACTCCGAGCTGCTCGACCTCGGCCGCCGCAGCCGCCTCATCACCCGCGCCCAACGCCGGGCCCTGGTGCGCCGCGACCGGCACTGCAGCTTCCCCGGCTGTGACCGCCAACCCCGCTACTGCGACGCCCACCACCTCGTGCCGTGGCAGCACGGCGGCCCCACCGACCTCGACAACCTCGTCCTGCTGTGCCGCCGCCACCACGTGCTCTGCCACGAGGGCGGCTGGCAACTCGAACGCGGTCCCGGCGGGCAGATCACCGCCATCCCGCCCGACCGACCCGACCGCGAGCCGAAGACCCCACGCGGACCCGACGACGGAACCGTGACGCTCGCGGCCTGACGGCGCGGACGCGCCTCCGCTCAGTAGTGGTCGAAGAGGTCGACGACGCGGGTGGCGCGCTGGCCGAGGATGACCTTGCCGACCACCTCCATGTGCGAGCGCCAGTGAGCCTCGGCCTCGTTGGCGGCGCCGAGCGCGATCAATTCGACGAGGCGCTCCTGTGACCGGATGCCGCGGCGCCGGATCGCGAGCGAGCCGTTGGCCGACGGCGACTGGCTCACGGCCGTGACCGCGCGCTCGACGATCTCGTTCAGCATCTCGGCGACGATCTCGAGCGTCTGGTTGCCGGCGAGCGCGACCAGCCGTTCGTGGAAATCGGCGTTCGCCTTGCCGAAGGCGGCCGGGTCGTCGATCACGTCCTGCTGCTTCGCGATCAGCTTGCGGAGCTCCTCGGCCGCGGCGCGCCGGTCACGGGCGGACGCCAGCATCCGGGCCGCAGCCGGTTCGATGATCGTGCGGGCCTCGTGGACATCGGCGAGGGTGGTGTTGCGGAACTGCAGGACGAGCGCCGCGTTGCGGGCCGTGACGCGCTCGTCGGGCTGGCGGACGACCACGCCCCCGCGTACACCCCGGACGACCGCGACGAGCCCCTCGGCCTCCAGGATCCGCAGCGCCTCGCGCAGCGACGGCCGCGACACGCCGAAGCGCTCGACGAGATCCGACTCGCGCCCGAGCGAGGCGCCGTCACGCAGCTTGCCGGTCACGATCATGGAGCGCAGCTCGGCCGCGATGACCTCCGGCTTCTCGCGGCTCTTCTCGCGGTCCTGCACCGCCACTGCGGTCACCTCGTCTCGTGCGCCGACCGGTGAATCGTCCACGATACCGCAGGCCGTTTCGAGCTCATCCCGGTTCGGTGAGGATCCGGCGAACGGCATCGTGGTCGATCTTGCCCGTCGCGGTCGTCGGGATCTCGTCGGCGCTTCGCAACGTCCAGCGCGTCGGGACCTTGAACGCGCTGAGTCGCGCGCGCGTCGACGCGGCCAGCTCGTCGACGCTGCATTGCGATCCGGGTCGGAGTGCCACGAGCGCGCCGACCGCGGTGATCCCGTCGTCCACGACGTCGACGACGACGGCGCGCTCGACCTCGGGGATGGCCCGCAGCGCGGCCTCGACCTCGCTGGGGTAGACGCTGGCGCCCTTCACCTTGAACATGTCGTCGCGCCGACCGCGGAAGAAGAGGTAGCCGTCGGGGTCGAGCACACCGAGGTCGCCGGTCGCGAAGAAGCCGTCGGCGGTGAAGACCTCGCCGCGCGTCCGGCCGCAGATGCCGCGCATGAGGTTCGGTCCGCGCACGTGGATCTCGCCGAGCTCGCCCGCAGGGAGCGCGTCGCCGGTGTCGGGGTCGACGATGCGGACCTCGACGCCGGCGAACGGACGGCCGCAGCTTCCCTCCTTCCCCTCGGGGAGGTCGCGGTCGAGCCGGTCGCCGCAGTACGGCCCGAACGTCTCGGTCATGCCGAGCAGGCCGGCGCGCCGGCCGGGCGCCGCCGGCGCCGGGAGGACGGCTTGCAGGCTCCCCGGGCGCAGGCGGCTCAGGTCGGTCGACGCGAACGCAGGGTGAGCGGCCAGCGTCTCGGCCTGGTCGGGCCATCCGCGGAACAGCGTGACGCGCTCGTCCTGCAGGAGCCGGAGCGTGCGCGCGGGTTCGGGCTGCGCCTCGCTGACGAGCGTCGCGCCGGCGACGAGCACGGAGAGCAGGCCGGTCCCGAAGCCGCCGACCCAGAAGAACGGCATCGGGATGTAGAGGCGGTCGTCGCGGGTCACGCAGCGGGCCTCGAGCCCGGCCGCGGTCGCGCCGAGTGCACCGCCGTGCGTGTGGATCACGCCCTTCGGTGCGCCACGGCTGCCGGACGTGAAGATGATCGCGAGGTCGTCGGCGGGACGGACGGCTGCGGCGAGCGCGTCGGCGATGGACGCGTCCGCCGGAGCCGCGGCCGGCGGCGACTGCCAGATCTCGATGGCGCGGAGGCGCGGGACGGCACGGTCGAAGATCGGCGCGCGATCGGGTACGAGCCCGTCGGAGATCGCGCGCAGGTCGTCGAGGTAGTGGCGGCCGCGGAACTCGGGGACGACGAGCAGCCGTTCGACGGCCGCGGTGCGGAGCTGGGCTTCGAGCTCGGGCGGGCGCAGCAGCGTGCTCAGCGGGACGACCACTGCGCCGATGCGCGCGAGGCCCAACGCGGCGACCGCCCAACTCGCCGAGTTGGGCATGAGCACGCCGACCCGCGAGGCCTTGACGACGCCGTTAGCCGCGCAGCGCGCGGCCGCGTCGCGCGTCGCGCGCTCGAGGTCGCCGTAGGTCAGCGTCGCGTCGTCGGCGACGAGGAACTGCCGGTCGGGCTGCTCGCCCGCCCAGCGTGCGATCAGGGCGGGGACGGTCAGCCGCTCACTGCTCACCGACGATCTCCACGATGCGGCGCATGTCGGGCTTGCCGCTCGACAGTACGGGCAGCTCCGTCGGCGCGAACCGGACGATCTTGCGCGGCACCTTGAACGCCGAGAGCCGCGCCCGCAGGGCCTCGCGAACCTCGTCGGCGTCGAAGGCGGCGTCGTCGTCGGCGACGATCACCGCGGCGACGATCGCGCCGCGCTCCTCGTCGGGCACGCCGAACACGATCGGGAGCAGCCCGCCGGTGACGTCGCGCAGCACCGCCTCGACCTCGCGCGGCGACACGTTGGCACCGCCGGTCTTGATCATGTCGTCGCGGCGGCCCACGAAGTAGAAGAACCCGTCGGCGTCGCGGGTGAAGAGGTCGCCGGTGCGGTACCACTGGTCGGGGGTGAAGACGGTCCAGCGCTCGCGACCTTCGTAGCCCTCCATGAGCAGGGGGCTGCGCAGCCACAGCTCCCCCATCTCGCCCGTCGGGCGCTCGGTGAGCGCCTCGGGGTCGACGATCCGGGCCTCGAACTCGGGCACCGGCCTGCCGAACGAACCGCGCCGGTGCTCGGGCTGGTCGGACTCGTCGGTGCTCATCAGGCAGACGCTGCCCGCCTCGGTCATGCCGAGCATGTTGTGGCGCAGCTCCGGGTCGCGCGGCCGGAGCGCCTCGGGCATGATCGGGTAGAGGTTGCCCGATCGGATCGACGAGAAGTCACGCGCCGCGAACGTGGGGTCGGCCATGAGGTGCGCGATCGACTGCGCGAAGCCGTTGACGAGCTCGGGTCGCTCGCGCTCGAGGAAGTCGAGGGTCTCGCGAGTGTCGGTGGAGGTCGGGCACAGGAGCGTCGCGCCGGCGACGAGCGTGCCCGCGACGTTGTAGGCGAGCCCGCCGATCCAGAACATCGGCGAGTTCGAGAAGAGCTTCACGCCCGCGGTCAACCCGCGCAGCCAGTTGAGGTTGTCGAGGTGGCGCAGGAGCGGGCCGTGCTGGTGGATCACGCCCTTGGGCGCGCTCGTCGAGCCGGACGTGTGCACGATCACCATGCGGTCGTCGGGTGTGACGTCGGCTTCGACCGCGTCGAGCAGCTCGTCGGTGACGGCGGCTCCCGCGTCGACGAGCGCCGCGAGCGCGTGGTCGGTGTGGATCGCACCGGTGCCTGCGGGGTCGACCTCCAGGTGGACGCGCCGCAGCGAGGGCACGCGGGCCGACCGGCACGGCCCCGGCCGTGACAGGTCGAGGTCGCAACCGGTGTGCAACGCCGTCACGTAGTCGTTGCCCCGGTGCTCGGTGAGACCGACGAGCGTTCCGGCGCTGCTCCGCGCCAGGAGGTCGCGCAGCTCGTCGGCCTTGGAGAACGTGCTGACCGGCACCGCGACGGCGCCGATGCGGGCGGCGGCGAGCCACGCGACGACGAACGGGATGCCGGTCGGGTAGAGCAGCGCGACCCGCGCGCCCTTGCCGACGCCTTCGGCGAGCAGGCCGCGGGCGATCGCCCGCGACCGCTGCTCGGCCGCGCCGTACGTGAGCCGTTCCGTCTCCGATACGACGAAGTCCGCGCCGGGCCGTTCGCGAGCCTGCTCCCGGAGGACCGCGCCGACGGTCGTCACGGGCGCCGCCGGGGTGAGACGGCGGGCAGCGCGGCGCGGTCGCCGAGCACGGCGCTCATCTCGGCCCGGCACATGACCGTGCCGTCGAGGCGCAGCTCGCCGCTCGACTCGATCGACCCGTCGGCGACCGTTCGGTGAGCCTCGATCTCGAGCTCGGCGAGGATCGGCACCGGCCGCCGGTAGCGCAGGGCGAGACTGCGCGTCTTGCCCGCCACTCCCATGTCGCAGTTGAGCTGCTGGAAGGCGCAGTCGAAGAACACGGCGAGGAACCCGCCGTGCACGACTCCGGGCGGCCCCTCGTACACGATCGGGAACTCGACCCGCCCCACCGCGCGGTCGTCGGCGACCGTGAGCTCGTAGCGCGGGAAGCAGGCGTTGTAGTCGCCGACGTCGCGCGAATGGTCGAGGTAGACGCGGCGGTCGGGCGACGGATCGTCGCCGACGCGCGGCCTCAGGTCGGGCGGGAGCTGCGCCGCCAACCGAGTCTGGCGGGCGCGCAGGTCGGCCACGAGGGCGCGCAGCTCGTCGGACGGCTGTTCGAGCGCGAGGGCCGTACCCATGAGGTCGCGCAGCACCGACGCGAGCTCGACCGTCTCGTCGAGCGGCGCCTCCCCGAACGTCCAACGTTCCACGCGTGTCCCCGGGGTCAGCGGATCTCGGGCGGCGACTTCGGGACCGCGGCCCGGTCGACCTCGGCCATGCCGATCGGGTTGCCGAGCCGCGTGTAGATCAGGCCCTGTTCGACGGCGGCCCGGTAGGGCTTGTCGAGCGACTCCCAGATCGCGCGTACCGTCCCCTGGGTCGCCACCGGCGGGAACGACGCGATCGTGCGGGCGAGCTGGTCGGCGCGCTCCCACAGCCCGTCGCGGGCGACGACCTCGGTGACGATCCCGAGCCGCAGAGCGGTCTCGGCGCCGACGCGCTCGCGGTTCCCGAGCAGCGCTATACGCAGCGTGTCGCCCAGCCCGATGCGGCGCATCAACCCCACGGGTTCGATGGCGGAGACCATCCCGAACGTGACGTGCGAGTCGAAGAAGGTCGCGTCGGGCGAACAGATCACCACGTCGGCCTCGTTCACGAAGTAGAAGGCGCCCGCGGTGCAGATGCCGTGCACCGCGCAGACCACGGGCTTCCAGACGTGCTGCCACTTCGGCGAGAGCATCTCGCCCGGGTCGGCGTGGTTCCACACCATCTCCGGCTGCCCGAACGACTCCTTCACGTCGAGGCCCGCGCAGAACGCGGCCTCACCAGCCGCTCGCAGCACGACCGCGTGCACCGAGTCGTCGTCCTTGACCGCCCGCCAGGCGTGCGCGACCTCCTCGCACATCGTTCGGTTGAACGCGTTGAGCCGGTCGGGGCGGTTGAGCGTGATCGTCGCGACGTGCGACCCGGGGTCCGCGTCGTAGACGATCGTCTCGTAGGTCACTTGCACTCCCAGTTCGGCTCGCGCCGTTCGAGGAACGCCCGCGGGCCCTCGGCGGCGTCGTCGGTGTGGAGCACGCGCTCGCGGAACGCCTCGGCGAGCAGCTCCGCCTCGTACAGCGGGAGCCCGAGTCCCTTGCGGATCGCGAGGCGGGTCCCGCGCACCGCGAGGGGCGCGTTCCGGTTCACCGTCTCGGCCAGCTCGCGGGCGCGGTCCTGGAGCCGGTCGTGCTCGACGATCTCGGTGATCAGGCCGAGGTCGTACGCGCGCTGCGCGCTCAGCCGCTCGTGCTTGCCGAGCAGCGCCATCCGCATCGCGACGTTGACCGGGAGCGTGCGCGCCACCCTGACCATCTCGCGTCCCGACACCAGGCCGATGCTGACGTGCGGGTCGAAGAACTCGGCGCGTTCGGACGCGATCACGAGGTCGCCGGTCGTCACCAGGTCCATGCCGGCGCCGCAGCACAACCCGTTGACGGCCACCACGATCGGCTTGGCCATCGAGCGGAACGGCGGTGTCGCCTCCTGCGGCGCCTCCCACTCGCGGATGTGGGAGAGGTACCGGCCCTCGTGCGGTACCCGGCCGTCGGCCGGGACACCCTCGACGTCGGCACCTGAGCAGAAGGCGCGCCCGTTGGCGGTGACGATGATCGTCCAGACGTCGTCGTCCGCCTCGGCGGCGGCGTACGCGTCGCGCAGCTCACCGCCCATCTTCAGGTTGACGGCGTTGAGGCGCTCCGGTCGGTTGAACGTGATCGTCGCGATCCGATCGGTCACGTCGTAGAGGATCGTCTCGTAGGTCATCGCACAAGGTATCCCCCGTCCACCACGAGCTCCTGGCCCGTGACGTATCCCGATTCGTCGCTGGCGAAGAAGAGGATCGCGTTCGCGATGTCGTCGACACTGCCGACGCGCCGCATCGGGACTCCCTGGGCGAACTCGGCCAGCCGGGCCTCCTGCGCGGCCTCGTCGAGGCCGTCGCGCTCGCCGGTCGACATCGGCGTGCGCATGAAGCCGGGCGACACGCAGTTCGCCCGCACCCCGCGCGCCGCGAGCTCGCGCGCGAGATGGCGGGTGTAGCTCAGGATGGCGCCCTTCGATGCCGCGTAGGCCGTCCCGCCGATGCAGACCGAGGCCGCGATGGACGCCACGCTCACGATCGAACCGCCGCCGGCCTCCACCAGCGCGGGGATCGCGGCGCGTGAGCAGGCGTAGACGCTGCGGAGGTTCACCCGCAGCAGGCGGTCCCACACCTCGGGGTCGACGTCCCAGGTGTCGCGCGGCGTGCCCTGGGCGATCCCCGCGTTGTTGACGAGGGTCGTGAGGGTGCCGAAGCGGTCGACCGCGGTCTCGACCAGCCGGGCCGCGACCGCGGGATCGGTCACGTCGCCGGGCACGAACCGGGCGACCGGTTCGCCGTCGCCCGCGGCGCTGGCCGCGATCCGGTCGACCGTCTCGCGGCCGCCGGCCTCGTCGAGGTCGCCGATCACGACCCGCGCGCCCTCGGCGGCGAAGCGCAGCGCGGTGGCGCGCCCGAACCCGGACGCGCCCCCGGTGACGATCGCGACCTTGCCCTCGAGTCGGCCGCGCCGGGATACCCGGCTCGCTCCCCGCTCGCTCATGTCTCCCCCGCTCTCGGCGCTGCGCGCCGGGCCGCTCGGGCCCCGCTCGCGGCGAGCCGGGATACCCGGCTCGCTCCCCGCTCGCTCACGTCTCGTGGGTCTCGTCGATGCCGAAGTGGCGGTCGCGGAGCTTGAACGCCTCGCTCGTCCCGACCTTCGCGCGCGTCTTGACGAAGTTGAACTCGTCGTCCTCGAAGCGGAGGTTGGTCGCGAACGCGTGCAGCATGAAGCCGGTCGCCTCCTCGGCGACGTACGCCTGGGTCTGCTCGATGAGCGAGAAGCCGGCCTTGGCGATCGCGAGCCCGTCGGCCGGCATCCGCGCCACCTTCGCCGCCCAGAACTCGGCCCGGGCGGGCACCTGCCCGGGGTCGCAGACCTCGGTGAAGAGGCCGAGGTGCTCGACCTCGCCGGCGGCCATCGTGTCGCCCGTGAGCAGCAGGCGCCGGGCAAGCACCGGGCCGAGCCGGTAGAAGAAGAGGTGCAGGTTGCCGAGCGCGGGGCCGAGCAGCTTGGCGCCGGGCATCCCGAGCTGCGCGTCACGCGCGACGACCGCGAGGTCAGACATGAGCGCGAGCTCGAACGCCCCGCCGAGGGCGTAGGTTTCGACCTGGGCCAGCGTGATCTTCGGGAAGTGCAGGTACTCGTGGTAGAAGGCGAAGCTCTCGCGGTCGACGCCGAGCCGCCGGCGCTGGCTCGGCCGCCGGCTCTCCCCGTTGCCGTACCACGCGTAGGCGTTCTGCATGTCGGCGCCGGTGCTGAAGACGCCGCCGGCGCCGCGCAGGATCACGACCTTGACGTCGTCGTCGGCGGCGAGCTCGTCGAGGTACGCGCCCATCTGCCGCCGCATGGGCGGGTCGTAGGCGTTGCGGCGCTCCACGTTGTCGATCGTGATCCGCGCGACGTGCGCCTCGTGATCGCGCTCGAGGCGGACCCGCTGCTCGCTCTCGGTCATCGAGGCCCGTGCAGGAGGTCGAGCGCGTTCTCGCGCATGACCTTGCGGATCTCGTCGTCGGAGAAGTCGTGGAGCTCCTTCAGGAAGTCCGTCGGTCGCGCGAGCCCCTCGCCGTGGGGCCAGTCGGAGCCGAACAGGACGCGCTCGACGCCGATGAGGTCCGCGAGCTTCCGCATGTCCTCCTCGTAGTACGGCGTGATCCACACGTGCGCACGGATCGTGTCGAGCGGGTCGTCGGCGAAGACCCACGGCGTCTGGTTCGCCTGCTTCTTCAGCCGCTTCACGAGCGTGTGGACCCAGTCGGAGCCGTTCTCGATGCTCGCGACCCGGAGGCCGGGGTGCCGGTGGAACACACCGTGGACGACGAGGCTCCCGATCGTGTCGTGGATGGCACGATCGGAGACGAGGAGCTTCGAGAACGCGTCGACGCCGCGGAAGGGCTCGAACTTGTCGCGCCCGCCCCACGCGGCCGCGATCGTCGCGTCGTAACCGCTGTCGCCGAGGTGGAACGCCACGGGGATCGAAGCCTCCGCGAGGCGTGCCCACACCGGGTCGTGCCGGGCGTCGCCGAGCGAGAAGCCCCGGCCGTGGCCGTCGGGCACCGGCGCCGGGCGGACGTGCACGATGCGCGCGCCGTGCTCGACGAGGTGGTCGACCTCGACCACCGCGGCCTCGGGATCGGCGAGCGAGATCATCGGCGCGGTGACGAGCCGGCCTTCGTAGGAGAAGGTCCAGTCCTCCTCGAGCCAGCGGTTGAAGGCGCGCAGGGTCGCCATCGTGGCCGGGATGTCGAAGCGGAGCGCCTGCTCGACGCCGCAGCCCAGGGTCGGGAACATGAGGACCGTGTCGAGCCCCTGCTCGTCGAGGACGGTGATGCGCGCCGCCGGGTCCTGGTACTCGGCGCGCAGCGGCTCCACCTTGGTCAGCGTGCGCGGGTCGACGCCCTCGGGCACCTGGCCGCGGAACATCGAGTCGAGGCACCCGGGCACGATGATCGGGTCGAAGGT
>DASRHL010000095.1:0-13935 GCA_035650535.1 Acidimicrobiia bacterium | reverse complement strand
CGAGCCGATCCTGGCCGACGACCTGTGGGACGAGCTCGAGCGGTTCCGCGTCGAGGGCAAGGTCCGCGAGCTCGGTGTCGCGCTCGGGCCGGCGATCGGCTGGGTCGAGGAGGGGCTCACGGCGATCCGCGAGCGCCCGATCGCGTCGCTGCAGACCGTCTTCAACGTGCTCGAGCAGGAGCCCGGGCTCACGTTCGCCGCCGAGCCGAACGTCGCCGAGGGTCGGATCGGTCTGATCTCGCGGGTACCGCACGCGTCCGACACGCTGTCGGGCAAGGTCACGCGCGACACCGTCTTCCCCGAGGGTGACCATCGCGCGCACCGAAACCGCGACAACATGCTCGACAACTTCGACAAGGCCGACACGCTCACGTTCCTGTGGGAAGGCACCGGCCGCACGATGGGGCAGGCCGCGATCGCGGGCATCCTCGCCAACCCCGCCTTCACGACGGTGCTCCCCACCTGCGTGACCGTCGAGGAGGTGCGCGAGTACGCCGCCGCACCCGACCTGCCCCTGACCGGCGAGGAGCGGGCGCGCCTCGACGAGCTCTGGCGCGACAACTTCGGCGTTCAGAACCGGTACGAGATGCCGTTGAAGTCGAGCGTCTGAGTGGCCACTCGGCTGCCGGCCGAGCAGCGCCGGCGACAGCTCCTCGACGTCGCGTGCGAGGTCTTCGCCGAACGCGGGTTCCATGCGACCTCGATGGACGACGTCGCGGGCGCGGCCGGTGTCACCAAGCCGGTTCTCTATCAGCACTTCGCCTCCAAGCGCGCGCTCTTCCTCGAGGTGCTCGACGACGTCGGGCATCGCCTGCTCGCCGAGCTCGCGGTGGCCACCGGCTCCGCGCACACCGGCCGCGAGCGGGTCGAGGCCGGGTTCGCCGCCTACTTCCGCTTCGTGACCGAGCACGAGGCCGCGTTCCGCGTGCTCTTCGGCGCGTCCGCCCGCAACGACCCCGAGTTCACCCGGACCGTCGAGCAGGTGCTCGACGAGACCGCGGACGCGATCAGCAAGCTGATCGAGATCGAGGGCACACCCGAGCACCGGCGGGTCCTGGCGCACGCCATCATCGGCATCGCCGAGGCGACGAGCCGGGACGCGCTCACCGACGACGGCACGGCGCTCGATCCGGCCCGCCTCGCCCGTTGGGTCTCGGAGCTCGCGTGGTTCGGGCTCCGGGGCGTGCGGGCGGAGGAGTTGACCCGCGGTTGACAGCCGCCTGCTGCGGCGCCGATCCGGCCCCGGTCGCGTCGGAATGTGACCAACGACCCCTTCAGGGCGCGGCGGCGACCGTCGATGCCACGGCCACACCGGCAGCGCGCGCCGTCGGTGTGCAGGAGCACGTGATGGCAGCGGTCGACCGGATCGTCATCGACGAGAACGGAACCGGCCGGGTCATGAAGCCCGAGCAGTGGAAGGCCCTCTCGCTGGCCGAACGCATGAAGTTGGTGCGCCGCGCCACGTTCTTCGCCGGCACCGAGGTCGTCCCCGCGAAGGACGCTGTCGCCCAACTGAGGTAGGGCCGAGCGAGGAGCCGCGACCGACATGAAGCCGACCCTCAGGTTCAAGATCGTCGCGGGGTTCCTCGTCGCCGCGCTGGCGGCCGTCGCCGTCGGCATCGTCGGAGGCAACCTCGTCCGGTCGACGCACGACAACGACGAGCGCTCGGCGCGCGAGGGTCTGCAGCGCGTCGTCGTCGTCAGCAACGCACAGGTCTCGCTCCTCATGGCCGAGGTGTTCGGGAGCGGCCTGCTGATCTACGGCCGCAACGACTCCTTCACGACGTCGATGGTGTCGGCGACGAAGGCGACCACGAGCTCCCTCGCCGAGCTCGGGCACTTCGACCTGTCGCCCAGGGCCCGGGCCCTCTACACGAAGCTCGTCCAGTCACACAGCTCGCTCGTCAAGCTCGAGAACAACCTCTTCGGTCTGAGCCTGGCCGTTCCCGACCCGAGCGTGCCGGCGCTGAAGCTCGAGGACATGGGCTCGATGCAGGCGATCCAGACGACGATCGCGGACACGGCCGAGGCGCTGCGCCAGCAGATCACGAAGGACACGGCCCGGGCGCGCGCCCAGACCACCGCGGACGCCGACCACCGGATCCAGGTGCTGGTGTGGATCGTGGCCTTCGTCGGCATGGCGATCGTCACGTTCGGCGTGTGGTTCTCCGACCGCCTCGTCCGCCGTGTGCGCACGACGGCCGAGATCCTCGGACGTGTCGCCGAGGGTGACCTCACCCACCGCTTCGAGGACACCGGGCGCGACGAGGTCGGCGAGATGGCGACCGCGCTCAACACGACACTCGACACCGTCCACGACGTCATCTGCGAGCTCGAGTCCGACGCCGACGAGCTGTCGGCGTTCGCGGAGCAGGCCTCGGCCCAGAGCGCGACCGCGTCCGCGGCCGCCAACCAGATCGCCGGCTACGTGCGGACGATGCGGACGGCGACCTCGGGGATGGCCGACCACGCCGACCGGCTCGCGTCGCTCGTCGAGCTCGGCGACCCGATCCGGCCCGAGCACCAGCCCGAGCTCGCCCGCGAGATCGCGGAGATCGCGGCACAGGCCCGCCGGGTCGCCGACGGCCTGGGCGAGCGGGGCCTGGGGCGGGCGGCCGACGTGAGCGCGGTGATCGTGGCCCGCAACCAGGCCGCCGCCGACCGCCTCTCCGAGATGGCCGCGACGCTGAACGCGATGATCGGGATGTTCGTGGTGCAGCCGGTGTCGGAGAGTGCGTCGCCGGCAGCAGCCGCGACGGAATCCGTCGCCTGAGCCCGGCGCTCGGCGCCGGGCGCGGGGCGCGGGGCGCGGGCACGGCGTGTGACACACTCCGTCGGCGATGCACGAGGTCGTCGTCGAGGTCCGGGTCAACGAGTACACGATGCGGGACCGGAACCCGCACGTGCCGTGGAGCCCCGAGGAGATCGCCGCCGACGCCGCCGCGTGCGTCGAGGCGGGCGCGTCGATCGTCCACTACCACGCCCGCGACCCGATCACGGGGGCGCCGTCGACCGACGTCGAGCTCTACGCGGCGGCCGCCCGCGCCATACGCGAGCGCTGCGACGCGGTCGTCATGCCGACCCTCGGCGCGGGAACGCTTCCCGACCCCGCCGACCGGGTCCGGCACATCGTCGAGCTGGCCTGCGACCCCGCGGCACGCGCCGACCTCGCGCCGATCGACCTCGGAACCTTCAACCTCGACCCCTACGACCGCGAGCGACGCGAGTTCCGCGTCGACGACCTCGTGTACCACAACCCGGTCAGCACACTCCTCGCGCTCGCGAAGGCGATCAACGGCGCCGGCGTGAAGCCGATGGCCGCGCTGTGGAGTGTCGGCTCGGTCCGGATGCTCGAGGCACTGGTGCACCGTGGCACCTTCACGGAGCCCGTGTACGCGCAGCTCACACTGTCGCAGACGTTGCTGTCGACGCACCCGGGCACGGTCGCGGGCATGGACGCGCTGCTGCAGTTCCTCCCGGCGGCGATGAACGTGCACTGGTCGGTGCTGTCGGTCGGAGGGAACCTGTTGCCGCTCGTGGGCTCCGCGGTCGAGGCCGGCGGCCACATCGCCATCGGCCTGGGCGACTACCCCTACTGGGAGCTCGGCATGCCCACCAACGCCGACATCGTCGCCGAAGTCGTCCGCATGTTGCGCGCCATGGGCCGCCGGCCCGCCTCGCCGGCCGACGTCCGCGAGATGCTCGCCCTGCGGTAGCGCTCCGCTAGACGCCGCGGGACGCGAGCTCGCGGCCGACGGCGTCGGCGACCGTCGTGCCGTCGAAGAACTTCGGGTTCATGGCCGCCCACAGCGAGACCGGGTTCTCGAAGGTGAGCGACCGGAAGTCGGCCTCGGTCGCGTGGCCGTGCTCGACCAGCTCCCACGCCTCGGGCAGCACCTCCGACACCTCGGGGACGTCCCAGTGGCCGATGTCGGACGCGAAGAGCGCCTTGAACCGGGCGCCGAGCGGGTTGCGCGCCGTGTCGAACGCGAGCGCGGTGAGGGGGTCGTCGGCCTCGCAGCCGAAGTGGAACTGCCGCGTGAAGACGTCGCGGATGTCCTCGGGTCTCGAGATCGCGCACGCGGCGAACTCGTCGAGCGTTTCCGGGTCCTCGTCGGCGAGGCTCAGGAACGTGAGGCCGTCGTCGAGCTCGTCGAGCCGGGCGCGGTAGTGGTCGGAACCGAACTCCTCGAACAGCTCGACGAGCCGGCCCCGGTCGAGGAGAGCGGGGTTGTAGCGCTCGACCGCCTCGCGGTTGCGCTTCTCCCAGTGGCCGAGCAGGTCGGAGTAGAGGCCGGCCGCCCAGGCGACGCCTCCCTCGAGGAAGGCGAAGCGCAGCTCCGGGAAGCGGTGCGGCACACCGCCGAGGAAGAGCGAACGGGCCATCGCCTCGCCGGCCGTCGCGAACATGCCGATGTGGTTCCAAACGTAGCTGGTGGTCGAGGTGCGGCTCCCCCACCCGGTCGCGGCCGAGTGGAAGGTGGGAGCGACCCCGAGGTCGACGCAGCGCTGCCACACCGGGTCGTAGTCGTAGGGGCTGTCGGGGCCCAGCGTGTCGACCCAACGGGCGACCCGGGTCGACGGGTCCTGGCCGGGGTACGGCCGCATGACCGGGCCGCCGAACATGAACGCCTTCAACCCGAGCTCCGCGGTGGCGAACTCGAGCTCGGCGATCGCCTCGTCGGGCGTGTGCATCGGGATGATCCCGACGGGCGTGAGACGGTCGGCGAGCTCGGCGAACTCCTGCGCGTAGAAGGTGTTGAACGCACGGGCCAGCGAGCGCCGCACCGTCTCGTCGTCCTGCGGCGTCGCGACCAGGCCGTACGTCGGGTAGAGGACGGCGTGGTCGATGCCCAGCTCGGGCAGGCGGTCGGCCAGCAGCTTCGGAAGCATCGCGGTCGCCCGGTCGAGCGTGTTGCGCGTCGGCAGCCCCCACCAGGTCATGCGCGACATCCCGGCGGCGCGCCGTTGCTCCGGGCTGAGCGTCCGGATCAGCGCACCCGAGTCGATCGTGCGCTCGAGCGCGGCGACGGCGTCGTCACCGGCCTGGGCGCGCAGGACGTCGCGGACGACGGGCAGGTACTCGACGGCGTGCCCGTCGGAGTCGATGACGGGGTGGTCGAGACAGGCCCGGATCGCGGCGATCTCGGCCGGCGCTGCGAACGTCGTCACGGCGCACCCCCTCCCGACGGGGCGAGCGGCGCCATCTTGAACACCCGCAGCGCGTTCTCGCGCAGGAACTTGGGCCAGACGTCGTCCTTGAACGGCACGTTCGGCATGTCGCGGAACTGCCGTTCGAGCGTGAGGCCGGCGGGGAAGTAGCCGCAGTACATGATCTTGTCGGCGCCGCGGGTGTTCGCGTACTCGATGATGTCCTTCGGGTAGTGCTTGGGCGCGAACGCGCTCGTCATGTAGTGCAGGCCCGGCCACTTGAGCATGAGCTTGACGGCGAGGGCGGTCCAGGGCTCGCCGCCGTGCATCATCACCATCGTCAGCTCGGGGAAGTCGTACAGCACCGGGTCGAAGCGCTCGACGTGCTGTGGCCAGCTCGGCATGCGGGGCCCGACGATCCCGCCGTTGATGCAGATCGGGATGTCGAGCTCCACGCACTTGGCGTAGATCGGGTACATCTTCGGGTCGTCGATCGCGACCTGGGGTACGCAGCCGCAGGGGAAGCACGACACCGAGACGATGTCGTGCTCGGCCTTCGCCTTCTCCATGTCGCGCAGCGTCTGCACGCCCTTGTTGGGGTCGACGCTCATGCTCAGGTAGAAGCGACCGGGGTGCTCCTGCTTGGCCCGGATGCCGTTCGGCGAGAGCTGCACCTTGGCGATCTCGATGTTGAACGCGTCCATCTTGTCGACGATCCACTGGACCGGGTCGACGTCGGGAGCCACGACGTCGGGCACGTCCTTGAACATGTACTGCGCCGGGAACTCGAACTCGCGCAGGCTCTGCTCGTCCTTCAGGTTGGCCCGGAAGAAGTCGTACGCCGCCTTCTTCTCCTCGTGGCTGCGGTACGGGAACCCGATGCCGAGGTCGACGATCCCGATGTCGGTGGGCATGGACATGCCCAGCAGTCTGGCTCAGGCGGTGAGGGCACGCCCACTCTCGAGGACGCGGTCCTCGTAGAAGTCGGCAAGGGCACCGAGCGCGGCGCCCGTGTCGCCGTTGAACGCGGGCCCGTGCATCAGCGCGAGCGTCGTCGCGTCGAGGTCGGCCAACCGGCGGATCGTCGGCGCGGTCAGCGGCGTCAGCGACGTGGCGCGGAACGCGTCCTCCGCGGCCCGGGCCGGCCCGACGATGTCGGCGCCGGACAGGGCGGGCGCGTCGCCCATGGCGGTGAAGAGGTCGCCGGCGAAGAGCGTCCGCGTCGTCTCCTCGTACATCACGCCCGCGTCCCAGCCGTGCGGGACGTGAGGCGTGTCGATCCACCGGACGCGCTTGGCGCCGAGGTCGAGCACGGCGCCGTCGGTGAGCGCCCGCGGCGGCCGGTCGGCCTGGTCGCCGAGCGACACCAGGACGCCGGTCATGCCGTGGACGACCTCGGCCTGCGGCGCGGCCGCGAGCCACTGGTTCATCGCGCCGCACTCGTCGGCCTCGTAGTGCCCGAAGCTGATGTACCGCAGCGTCGCCGGATCGACGATGCGCGCAACCGCGTCCGACACGAGCGGGAAGAGCTGCCGCATCCCGGTGTGGAACAGCAGTGGTGCGTCGGCGACGACGAGGTACTGGTTGAAGGGGATGCCGACCTCGGGGATGAACGTCGAGATGCGATGGATACCGTCGGCGATCTCGTGGGTCGTGGTCTCCATGACGTGTCCTTTCGGGTCGGATCCGCTCAGAGCGGGAGAGGATGGGAGAGCAGGCCGGTGCCCTCGGCTCGGCCCGAGATCGTGCGGACGAACTCGACGGCGTCGACGGCGACGTGCTCGCCATCCGATCCGTCGGGCGCGCTCCGGTGGTACGAGCCGCCGGCGACGCCCAGGAGGTCGAGCGAGAACGGTTCGTCGAAGAGCGCCGCCCACTCGGCGACCATGTCGGCGACGATGCGGCCGTCATGGTCGGCCGTGACCTCGACCTTGCGGTCGGTCGCGCGGGCGATGTCGACGCGGTGCATCCAGACGTCGCGCGTGTACACCATGTCCATGAGGTAACCGACGGTCTGTCGACCGATCACCGGCCCGAAGTCGACGACGCGCAGCTTGCGGATCGGCGCCGGGATCCGGCTCCGGACCTTCACGGCCCTCGGGGCGGCGGCCGCGAGACGTTCGGTGATCTGGTGGTCGGTGAGGCCGGCGCGGTCGCGGATCTGGATCTCGTTGATCCCGTCGACCCAGTGATGACCGCCGATCTGCTTGAACAGACGGCGGCCCCTCGTGAACTGGCTGAGGTTCTCGCGCAACGACGCGTTGGCCTCCGCGGCACCGAGCACGTGGAGCGCCGTGGCGCGGACGTCCCATTCGTCGTTGTCGGTCTGGCGCCGCCAGTCGTCGCCTTCGAGCTCGCCGAGCAGCGTGAGCATGCGATCGAACTCGACGGCGGTGATGCGCATCGCCTCGTCGTGGCCGATGCGCGGGATGCTCGTCGCGTCGATGCTGGTCGTGGTCATGGTCGTCACATCCCGTTCGTGTGGGCGTGGTCGAGCAACATGTCGATCGCGTCGTCGACGAGTCGCAGCCAACGGTCTCCGCCGGGGTCGTTGGCGAGTTGCTGGCTGCTGAGGCCGGCGACGACCGCGGTGTAGAGATCGAAACCGGCGTCGGTCGCGATGCCGGCGGCCTCGGCTCGGGACCGCCCGGCCTCGAGGAACTCGATCGCGGTGGCGTACGACGCGGGGGTCGGCTCGAACCCCGGGATCGTGCGGGTGAACAGCAACTGGAAGCGCGGGACGTCCTCGGAGCTCACCCGGACGATGAAGGCGGCCGCCTGCTTCAGCGCCTCGCGCGGGTCGTCGCTGAACTCGACCCGGCCGATCTCGTCGAGGAGCCGGCGGTACCCGTCGGCGAACATCGCGTCGAAGAGGGCGTGCTTCGAGTCGAAGTACGAGTACAGCGACGACTGCGACAGGTCGACCCGGGCCGCGAGGTCGCGCAGCGCGATCCCGCTCAGTCCCTCCGTGCGGGCGATGTCCCAGGACGCTTCCAGGATGCGGTGCTTGGTCGCCTGGTGGCGGCGGGCCCGCCGGCTCGGCGGCGCCGCCGGCTCCTCGTCCGCCCGCACCGTCGCGCTCGCCATCCTTGCCCTCCTCGGCCACCCGGCTCGACCACCTCGGCCACCCGGCTCGACCACCTCGGCCAGGTTGCTAATCGACGTTCGGAAAACGAATGCTGTTCGTTTTCCGAACGCTGATCGAAGTATGCGACGGCGGACCGCCGATGTCAAGCAGCGGCCGGAGCGCCCGTCAGGCGTAGGCCCCGCCCCATGCCGGGCCGCCCGGGACGTACTCGCATATCTCGATGCCCTGGCCGTCGGGGTCGAGGACGAAGAACATGCGGGTGCCGTGCACCTCGACGGGCGGGCCGGCGACCGGCACCCCGCGGGCGACGAGCTCGGCATGGGCGGCGCCGGCCTCGTCCACCTCGAGCGACAGGACGCGCAGGCCGAGACCCGGCCCGGGCGGCGTGGCGGGGATGTAGTTGAAGCACATGAGCTCGACGCGCAGCGAGCCGATGCGCCCGCCGCACGCGCGCCCGGCCGCTCCCTGCACGCCGGTGATGGCGTCGAAGGACTCGCCCTCCATGTGCTCGTCGAACAGCTGCTGCCAGCCAAGCACGTCGCGGTAGAACGCGATCGACCGGTCCATGTCGGACACCGCGATCGACACGTGCGAGACGTCCTTGATGCGGCTCGCCACACTCATCCTCCAGCCTCCATCCCCGGGAACGGGAACACGTCGAAGTCGCGACCGCTGCGCGCGAGCGACTGGTACCGGCGCCCCGTGAACCACCATCGCCCGTCGATGCGACGGAAGTCGTCCTGGTAGAGGCCGTACGCGAGCGTCCAACGCCCGCCCGCCGCGTGCTCGTGGCGCAGTTCGTTCATCCACATGCGGGCGCTCGCCGCGTCGGGGTCACCGCCGGTCCGGTGGTTGAGGAAGACCCGCGAGTTGAGGATCACGAACTCGAAGAAGTCGAAGGCCGACACGGCCTCGCCGATGAAGTCGCCCACGGCCTGCGGGCCGCGGAGCCGGAACGGCTCGCCCCGCTGGGTGTCGACGACGACCTCGATGTCGGGCACGAAGATGTCGTGCAGCTCGGCCCACGCGCGCCGCGTGGCGATATCTGCGTACGCGTTCTGCAACCGCCGCAGCGCGACGTAGTCGACGGTCTCCCGAACCTCCGGGTCCATGCCTCCCCCTCTGTCCGAGCCTTCCGGACGGTCCGAGCGTCCCCCGGGTCCGGCGCCGGGCGCAACCCCGCCGGCGCGCGATGATGCCCACGATGAAGATCCGCATCGACACGGAACGGTGCTCGGGCCACGGTCGCTGCTACGACGTGGCGCCGTCGCTGTTCGGCGACGACGAGCGCGGCTACGGCCAGGTCAAGGGTGACGGCACGGTCACGCCCGAGACGGAGGAGGAGGCCCGGGCGGCGGTCATGTCCTGCCCCGAACGTGCCGTCGAGCTGCTCGACGAGTAGCACCACGGTCGGTCACGACCGCACCGCGTCGAGGACCGCGCCGACGACCTCGTCGACGGGGCGGTCGGCGTCAACGGTCCGGACCGCGCCGCCGAGCTCGAGGGTGTCGAGCTGCGAGGCGAGCAGGTCGGGCCCCGCGTAGTGGCCGCGACGGTCGGCCAGGCGCTGCCCGAGGACGGTGGCCGGCGCGACGAGCGCGACGAACCGGACGCCGGGCAGACCCTCGGCGAGGATCGCGCGGTACGAAGGCGTGAGCGCGGAGCAGGCCAGGACGGCACCCTCCGCGGCGTGCGCGGCGAGCAGCGCGTGCAGGCGTTCGAGCCACGGGCGGCGCGCCGCGTCGTCGAGCGGCACGCCCGCGGCCATCCGCGCGATCGCGCCGGCGTCGTGGAAGTCGTCCGCGTCGAAGAAGGCGACGCCGAGCGCCGCCGCGACCCGGGGGCCGACCGTCGATTTGCCCGAGCCGGCGACGCCCATCAGCACCAGCGTCGTCGGCACTCCCCCGTCATAGCGCACCGCGACGCCCGACGTTTACGGCGAGAGGTGCGCGGCGACGCCCGGATCACCCCCGACACGCAGCGCGAGTTCGCGGGCAAGGTCGGCGCGAAGTACGGCGTCGACCTCGCGGACTTCGACGCGCCCGGCGACGACCGCGTGGTGGTGACGATCGACGCGGCGCGCGTGAACGCGGTCGACATGACGGCCGGCTGAGGGCCGAGCGGCGCTACTCGCTGTGCACCGCGGCGCGGACCTCACCCGGCGACGGGCGGCGGAGGTCGACCCCGGCCTCGACCACGACCTCGCGCAGCTCCCCGTTCCACCGGAACGGGACCTCGTAGTCGGTGCTGACGGGGAGCCCGCGGTCCTCGCCGAGGAAGAGCGAGGTGCCGCCGTGCTGCCACACGACCGGGAGCGGGAACGGCAGCGCGCCCTCGGCGACGACCTCGTCGTCGCAGAGCAGCGTGATGCGCGGCGCGGGCCCGGGCGTGTACACGCAGCCGAGCAAGTGATCGCCCGGGGGCAGGTCGGCGTCACTCGCAACCGTTGCCGGATCGCCGGCGCGGCTGACCGCGTACACGAGCCGGCCGTCGAGCACGTAGAGCGCGAAGCCGCCGTTCCAGTCGCCCATCGCGCAGAGGACCCCCGCGCCGCCTGCCGAGGGAACCGTCACGTCGGCGGCGATGCGCACACCGGCGAACATCCGGGGCACCGAGTCGTCGGGGACCGGCCCACCCTCGGGGCGGTACGCGTTGCGAGCACCGGGCGGGTTGGGCAGAGGCATCATCGCGCTGATCCGGCTGATCAGCTCGTCGACCATCGGAAAGACGTTGTTGCGGCCCGCCTCGGCGATCCACCGCTCCTGCAGGTCGCGGAGGACGTCGGGGTGCTCCGCGGCGACGTCGTGCGCCTCGGCGAAGTCCGAGGTCAGGTCGAACAGCTCCCACCGGTCGTGCGCGAAGTCGCGGCTGCCCTCGACGAGCCGTTCCTCGTCCATCACACCGCGCGACACGTGGTCGGTCGTCGCCTTCCACCCGTCGACGTAGATCGAGCGCGATCCCAGCATCTCGAAGTACTGGACGCGTCGCGGATCGGGAGCGTCGGCGCCGTCGAAGGTCGCCCCGATCGACGCGCCGTCGACCGGTTGCTGCGTCACACCGTCGACGACCGCCGGGGGTGCGATCCCGGCGAGCTCGAGGATCGTGGGCGCGAGGTCGATGGCGTGGACGAACTGGCTGCGCACCACGCCCCGCGCCCGGAAGCCGTTGGGATGGTGGACGACCAGCGGGGTGCGGCACCCGCCGAGCCACGTGTAGCGCTTCCAGAGCCGGAGGGGCGTGTTGCCCGCCCACGCCCATCCCCACGAGTAGTGCGGGTAGGTGCGCACGCCGCCGAGCTCGTCGTTCCAGGCCGCGTTGGTCTCGGCGGTGTCGGGCACGTGTTCGGTGAACCGATGCTCGTTGAAGGTGCCGAGCACGCCGCCCTCCGCGCTCGCGCCGTTGTCGGACAGCACCATGACGAGCGTGTCGTCGAGGACGCCCAGGCGCTCGAGCTGCGACACGAGCCGGCCGATCTGCGCGTCGGTGTGGGTGAGGAACCCGGCGAACACCTCCTGTTGGCGCGCCAGCATCCCCCGCTCGGCCGCGGGCAGCGAGTCCCACTCGGCGATCCAGCTCGGCCGCGGCCCGAGGGTCGTCCCCTCGGGCACGACGCCGAGCTCCACCTGACGGGCGAACACGTCCTCGCGCCACCGCTCCCACCCGCCGTCGAAGCGGCCGAGATACGGCTCGACCCACTCGGGCGCGACGTGGTGGGGAGAGTGCGTCGCCCCGGGCGCGAAGTAGAGGAAGAACGGCCGGTCGGGCGCGGCCTGGTGCAGCTCGGTGACGTAGCGGACGGCCTGGTCGGCGAGGTCCTCACTGAGGTGGTACCCGTCGGCGGGCGACCGGGGTGGGTCGACGTAGTGGTTGTCGCGCACGAGGTTCGGCGCCCACTGGTTGGTGTCACCTTGCAGGAAGCCGTAGAAGCGCTCGAACCCGAAGCCGAGCGGCCACCGGTCGAACGGCCCGGCGTATCCGCGCTCGCCGCCGGGCACGAGGTGCCACTTGCCCACGGCAACCGTGTTGTATCCGGCGTCGCGCAGGATGCGCGGCAGCGGGACGGCCGACTTCGGGATGCGCGCCGTGTACCCGGGGAACGCCATCGGGAGGTCGGTCAGGAACCCCATTCCGACCGCATGATGGTTGCGGCCCGTGAGCAGGCAGGCACGCGTCGGCGAGCAGATCGCGGTGACGTGGAACCGGTTGTAGCGCAGGCCGCCCGCTGCGAGCCGGTCGATGGTCGGTGTCTCGAGGCCGGAGCCGAAGCAACCGAGCTGCCCGAACCCCAGGTCGTCGAGCACGATCATCACGACGTTGGGCGCGCCGGGCCGCGGCCTCGGGAGCGGGTAGTCGCCGGGCGTCGACGCGGCGATCGTCGGCGCGAGGAACGGCTCTCGGCGCGGCACGGAGCCGGATTGTACGGAAGATGCGCGCCGGGCGGATCCGGCACCTGCCGCCCGACGCACCGGAGTCATGGCCGGCGCCCGCGACGAGCGAGCGCCGGGCCGGCCCCTCGGCCCGATCAGGCGATGTGCACGCCCGAGATGGCCCGGGCGATGACCAGGCGCTGGATCTCCGAGGTGCCCTCGAAGATCGTGTAGATCTTCGAGTCGCGGTGCCACCGCTCGACCGGGTGCTCACGCACGTAGCCGTAGCCGCCCAGGATCTGGATCGCCTCGTCGGTGACCTTGACCGCGACCTCGCCCGCCTTCAGCTTGCTCATCGAGCCCTCGCCGTTCTGGAACGGCTTCTTGGTGGCGGCCATCCAGCACGCGCGCCACACGAGCAGCCGGGCGGCGTCGATCTCGGTCTTCATGTCGGCGAGCTTGAACGCGATGCCCTGCTTCTCGATGATCGGCTTGCCGAACTGCACGCGCTCCTTCGCGTAGTCGAGCGCGTACTCGTACGCGGCGCGCGCGATGCCGATCGCCTGCGCGCCGACCAGCGGCCGGCTGGCCTCGAACGTGCTCATCGCCGCTTGCACGCGGTTGCTCTGCCCCTCGCGGGCGCGCGCCAGGCGCGCGTCGAGCTTCTCCTTGCCGCCGAGCAGGCAGCGGCCGGGAACGCGGCAGTCCTCGAGGATGACCTCGGCCGTGTGACTGGCCCGGATGCCGAGCTTCTTGAACTTCTGGCCCTGGCGCAGCCCGGGCGTGCCGGGGGGCACCACGAAGCTGGCCTGGCCGCGCGAGCGCAGCTCGGGATCGACCGAGGCGACGATCACGTGGACGTCGGCGATCCCGCCGTTGGTGATCCAGGTCTTGGCGCCGTTCAGCACCCACTCGTCCTTCGCCTCGTCGTAGACGGCTCGGGTGCGGAGCGAGCTCACGTCGCTGCCCGCGTCGGGCTCGCTCACGCCGAAGGCGCCGAGCTGGATCCTCTCGGGCGTCCCGAAGCACTGGGGAACCCACTCGGCGATCTGTTGGGGCGTCCCGTTCTTCACGATGCCGGACACGGCGAGGGTGCTGCCGAAGATCGCGAGCGCGATGCCGGCGTCGCCCCAGGTCATCTCCTCGCTGACCATCGGGAAGGTGAGCCCGGTCGGGTCGCCGAAGGCGTTGGCGACGAACTCCCACGAGTACAGGCCGATGTCGGCGGCGGCCTGGATCACCGGCCAGGGCGTCTCCTCCCGCTCGTCCCACTCGGCGGCGGCCGGCCGGACGACGTCCTCGGCGAAGTCGTGGACCCACTTCTGGATC
>DASRHL010000094.1:0-4082 GCA_035650535.1 Acidimicrobiia bacterium | reverse complement strand
GGTGACCCAGGCGCTGCGGGGCGAGCTGCTCGAGGTGGAGGAACGGCGCGAGGGCTGGGTGCGGGTCGTGACG
Organism: Acidimicrobiia bacterium; assembly: GCA_035650535.1. Lineage (GTDB taxonomy): Bacteria > Actinomycetota > Acidimicrobiia > IMCC26256 > PALSA-555 > DASRHL01. Next base: position 4,009 of record DASRHL010000094.1, on the reverse strand, counting down.
GGCTATGCGTACCCGGGCTGGGTGCGGGAGGAGCATCTCACCGGGGATACGCCCCTCGACCTCGCCCGGACCTATCTGGGGGCGCGGTACGAGTGGGGCGGCATGTCTTCCGCCGGGATCGACTGCTCGGGGCTCGTCCACATGGCGTACCGGCGGCTCGGCCGGCTCGTCCCGCGCGACGCGGACCAGCTGGAGGACGCGGGGACGGAGGTCGAGGCGGGGGAGCTCCGGCGCGGCGACCTCGTCTGCTACGGCGACCACATCGCGTTCTGGCTCGGCGACGGCCGGATCCTGCACGCGACCGGTCGCGAAGGCGTCAGGGCGGTGGTCGAGGAGGAGCATCCCCCGGAGCTGGCGGCCCGCGTCCGCAGGTACGTACGGCTGATGTCCGGCGGACCTGTCCCCGGCTCCGTCTAGTACTCCTTCGCCCGGGCGGCGTACCGCGCGGAGAGCTCGCTCCGCTTCCCGTGCGGGAAGGCGACCGTGGCCGGGTCGCCGTCGGAGACGTAGCGGAGCTCGGGGTGGCGCTCGAGCGTGTCGAGCCACATGCCCCACGTGAAGTCGCGGGCGCCCTTCCACGCCGGGTTGGGCAGGATCCGCGGGATCTTCCCCGGGTTCCACGCCGTCGAGAACGGCGACGGTGCGGGCTCGGCTCCCGAGAGGAACACACCGGCGAAGCGGTACGACTGGCCGTCCCAGGTGCCGTGGACGGCGAGCGAGGCCGGGTGCGGGAGCGCACCGAGGGGCAGCGCCATCGTGCGGACGCGGTAGGCGGGCAGCCGCTCGGTGAGCAGCCGGTCGCCGAGGACGAGCTGGCGCTGGACGGCGGTCGCGCCGAGCTCGTTCAGCGCCAGGTGGTCCTTCGTGTGGTTCCCGAGCTCGAAGCCGTGGCCGACCAGCCAGTCGAAGGTCTGCTTCGCCGTCCGTCCATCGCCGTCGAACGCATTCCGCGGGACGTAGAACGTCCCGGTGGCGGGAAAGCCCGGATGGCCGGCGGAGAAGTCCTCGAGGATCCCGACGGCCGAATCCGGGTCGAGCCGTCCGTCCGGAAGGAAGGCGACCTGGTTGTTGGTGGCGTCGTCGAAGGTGAGGACGACGGGGGACTTCCCCTTCGGGACGTCGAGGCTCCCGGAGACGAGCTGGGAGGCGCGCACGGGGTAGAACCCGTCGGCCCAGAGCCGGGCGAGCTCCGCCCGGAACTGGCCCGCGGTGAGGTCGTAGGTGCTTCCGTCCTTGCGGATCTGGTGGTGCATCAGCACGGGCACGAGCCCGAGCTCGTTCGGCTGCAGCGACCGCGCGCGCTCGGCCGGGGTCAGCTGCCGCGGGAAGACGGCGGTCAGAGCGTCGGTCGGCAGCGCCCGCGCCGTGTACGTGACCGCCGGGTCCCAGAGCAGGTACTCGTCGACGCCGGCGTCGTGCGCTCCGCGGATCTCGTCCTTCACCTGGGCAGGGCCGTAGTCGACGCCGAGCGAGAAGTCCTGCAGCCAGGGGACGACGCGGGCGCCGGTACCGCGGACGTCCCGCTGGAAGTCCTCGAGCGAGCGCTGGACGATGTCGTACGGCTGCGCGTTCGGGTCGGCGACGCCGTACTCCCCGGGCGCCCAGTGCGACGGGTAGACCATCGCGGAGATGTAGTCGACGTGCGGCGCCATCATCGGGATGTCCTGGGCGACCTCGGTCGGGCGCGTCGCCGCGACGCCGAACACCGACGCGCCGAGGTAGGTGCGGGTCGGCTCGAGCGCCGCGCGCGTCTCGGCGAGGAACGAGGCGATCGACCGCTCGGGTGTCCCCTCGAGGCGCGGGAAGGCCATGCTCGAGAGCGGCCCGTCCGGGCGGCGCACGTAGTCGTAAAGCACGTCGTCGACGCCGGCCTTCGCGGCGGCGACGGCGATCGCGATCTGGTACCGCCGTACCTCCGGGTTCGCGAAGTTGGTGAAGCCGCCGTACCCGCCGTACTTCCGCCCGTCCGGGGTCTGGATCACCTCGTCGCGCTTGCCGGCCTTCCACGCCCAGCCTGCGAAAATCGGGTCGCGGAAGCACACCAGCCGTCCGATCACCCGTACGTGGCGGCGGTGGAGGTCCGCGACCGCGGCGCGCAGGTCGACGATCGGCTTGACGGCGCCGATCCGGTGCGCGAGCGGCACGGGCGCGTCCCAGCCGACCGTGCCCGACTCGTCCTTGAGGTCGATCTCGACGGCGTTGATCCGGCCCTGGTCGATCAGGTCGACGATGCCCCGATGCAGCGTGGGGTCGGCCCAGGCGTCGAACGTGACGTGGACGGCCCGGACGGGATGGGCGGGCCGGCGCGGGGCGAGCGTGATCCAGACCCGCTTGGTGGTCGTGTTCCGGAGCGTGTCCGTCGCGACGAGCGTGACCGCGCCCTTCGGGCGGGCCTGCCAGGCGAGCCGGAAGCGGCCGTGGGCGACGAGCACCGGCCGGCCGTTCGCCGTCAGCGTCGCCCCCGGCTCCAGGGTGCCCTTCACCGCGAGCGGATGTCCGTACGGGATGACGACGCCCGGCGGGTCGAATCTGATGCGCGGTCCGGCCGTGTCGACGCGGACGTTCCAGGTCTGGGTCGTGCGCGATCCGGGGAAGCTTCCGGCCGCGGTCGCCTCGACGCGGTGCCGCCCGTCCGGCAGGCGGCTGCCGTCCAGGACGAACCGGCCGTCCTCCATGGTCGCCTTCCCGGTGACGTCGGCGCCGTCGACCTTCCAGCGGACGCGGTCGAGCACCGACGGGTCGGCACCGACGGAGAAGGAGAGCGACGGGAGCTTCGCCGGCCCGATCGCGGCGTTCGCCGGCGGTCCCTGCGGGTCGAGGCCCGGTGCGCTCAGCCGTGCGCCGAGCGCGAGCGTGGCGAAGACGAGCGCCGCGAGCACGGCCGCGGCGATCGCCAGCCGGTTGAGACGGCCCCGGAAGAGGCTGCGCTTCCTGCCGGGCTCGACGGCCGGCGGCAACGGGCTCCCCGGTGCGCCGTCGTCCGGAGGAGGCTCCGGAGGGCCGGCACTCTCGGATGCGGCTCGAAGGCGCTCGACCTCGCCGATCAGGAGGAGGATCGCGCGGCCTGCAGGCTGGAGCTCCGGGTGCGACTGGTCGGCGGTGAGCCGCTGCGCCCAGGAACGGAGCTCGTCGATTTGCCCTGCATCCACGCGGAAAGTATGCCGCGGGATCAGCCTCGGAACGACTCCGGATCGCGGCGGGCGCGCTCGAGCAGGTCGTCGTCGATGTTGCGTCCGGTGACGACGAGGACGATCGGCCCGTCGAGCCCGGGAAGGAGGGGGAGGGCGGCGAGGGCGGCGGCGGCCGCCCCTTCGGCCCGGATGCCGGCGTCGGCGAAGGCCGCGACCGCGCGGGCGATGTCCCGCTCCTCGACGCGCAGCATGTGCGTGGCGGCGGCGGCGAGGACGTCGACGGCATAGGGGATCGCGACCCGCACCGCGAGCCCGTCGGCGAAGGTTCCCGAGCGGTCGCTCGTCACGGGCCGGCCCGCATCCCAGCTGTCCGCCATCACCGGAGCGGCGGCCGAGACGACGCCGACGCGGAGCGTCCCGGGCGAGCGCCGGGCGACCGCGGCCCCGACGCCCCCGAGCAGCGCCCCGTTCCCGACCGGGACGACCACCGCCGCCGGCGGCCCGCCGAGCTGGCCGAGCAGCTCCTCGCCGATCGCCGCGTAGCCCTCGAGCTGGGCCGGCTCGGCGCCGTCCTCGAAGAACGGCAGTCCCTCCGACGCGGCAAACGCGACGCCGCGTGCCTTGGCCTCGTCCAGGTCGGCGCCTTCCCGCCGGATCTCGGCGCCCAGCCGGTCGATGTGCGCGAGCTTGGTCGCGCTCGCCTGCTCGGGCACGAAGACGACCGCCTCCAGCCCCAGCTCCGCGGCCGCCCACGCGGTCGCCGCGCCGTGGTTCCCGGTCGAGGCGGTGACGACGGCAAGGGCGCCGTCCGCCGCGAACCGCTCCAGCGTGGGCAGCGCACCGCGCCACTTGAAGGCGCCGAGCTCGTGCGTGTCCTC
>DASRHL010000093.1:0-4166 GCA_035650535.1 Acidimicrobiia bacterium | reverse complement strand
AACATCTTCATGGCGGCGTTGTCGCCAGTTCCCGCACCGCCGGACAGTTCGCGGTAGCGCACCCATGCCAGCTCGAGCTGGTCAGGGCCGAATTGCTCGAACCGCACGATCGGCCCGCTGGGCGTCTGCACCCTCGTGATGAACAGGCGAGGTCGGGTGTACGCGCCGCCACTCGTCGTTGTGGAGATGGCGGTCGACTCCGACAGAGAACCGAGCTCGTCCATCGCCAGGACCCGCGTCCAGAGCAGGCGGTAGTCGGGCGCGAGCTCGACGGCGACCCGGTGGCGATCCAGCAAGGCGTCGGCACCGTGCATCTCCCCGAAGCCCGTGGGCTCGTGGTCTACGGACACGAGGTCGTCTGCGTAGAGGGGCCGCAGGTCGTCCCAGCGATGGTCGTCGAACGCCTTGGCGGCGCGGTCGAGCGTTCTCAGCGTTTGCGCGTAGGGCGCGCCCTCGCCCGCGAGGTAGAGCTCGTAGAGGTCGTCAACGGCGGCCTCGAGCTGGTCGGGGTCGTACAGCGCGGACCGGCAAAGGAGGCCGGCCTCGTCGAGGCAGACCACGGTCAGCACGTGGACCTCGAAATCACCGCGCCACACGGTGGACGTCAGCGCAAGACGCTCGCCCCGGACGGCGAGCAGCTCACTTTCGATCGAGGTGACGCCGAGGTTGGCGAGCGCTCGGATCTGCTCGAAGCCCTCGAGCCGCGAGCTCAGCCCGGCTCGTCGGTCCTCGGTGATCATCGACGGCGAGACGATCGCCGCCAGCTCCTCCACGCGGCCGGCGAGCACGGCGCGACGGATGGTCTCGGCGGCCCGGTAGGCGGCGTTGGCCCAGGTGGGCTCGCCTGTCGTCGCCGCCAGCTCGTCGTACCGCGAGCGTGCCTCATCCAGGGTGGCGAAGTACTCGATCCTCGATATCGGCCCGGCCGGGGCCACAACCTCCTCGACGACGAAGCTGTGCAGCTCGTAGCCCTGGCCCTCGGGGACGGGTAGCAGGGTGCGCAGCTCTGCCAGCCAGAACCGCTCGCCCATCTCGTAGATATGCGGGACGACAAGGGTGGCATCCGGCGCCATATCGCCCAGAGCGCGATGGCGGGCGATCACCTCGTCGACGCCGTGCTGCGTCCCGAACCCCGCCGGCCGACGGTCGATCGAGACGACGTCGGCCGCGTAGAACCCGCGCAGGCCGTCAAAGTCGAGGGCGTTGTACCGACGCATGAAGTCGCGGACGTAGCCCAGCTGTGCGGCGAAACGGGCTCCTTCGCCTGCGACGTACAGCTCGTCGAGCTCCTTGAAGGCAGCGCTGACATCAGTCGGGTCGAACGCCATCGCCAGGTTGTGCAGCCCGTGCTCGTCGGTGCTGTGGATCCACAACATGTCGGCGTACAGCTCGTCGGCGTGGATCCGGCGCCGGAGAAGCGCCAGCCTTTCTCCCCGAGTGGCGAGCTCCTCGATGTCGAGTCGCGTCGGCGAGACGGCCGCGATGGCACGGAAGTGCTCGACCCCCGAGGCGCGCCCGCGGATCACATTTCCGAGGCCCTCGCGACGGTCGTCGTACACGTAGTCGGGCGACAGCCACTGGCCCAGCTCGTCGAACCGACCCGCCGTCGCCAGTTCGAACGCCCGGCGGTACTCGGCCATCTTCGGGTGCTCGTCGGCGGACAGCTCTTGGAAGCGCGCCCACGCCTGGTCGAGTTGTTCAGGGCCGTACGACTCGCGGAGATCGAGCTTGCCCTCTGCGTCGGTCCGGGTGACGAGAAGCCGCGGCTCTTCGTAGTGGCCGCCGGTCGAACCCGTGACGACGGAGATGTTCTCGCCCAGGATGCAGTGGTTGGCGATGGCGAGAATCCGGCGCGTGACGAGCATGTAGTCGGGCGCCACATCGACCATGGCCTTGCTGTATTCGGTGAGTTGATCACCGCCGATGGTCTCGCCCGACATCCCTGGGCGGTGGTCGACCACCCGGACCTCGTCGGCGACGCCCTCCCGGAAGGCCACCCAGTCGCGGCGGTTGTGCGCGCCGAGGACCACCCACGCGTTGCGCAGGTCGCTGGCCTCGGCAGGCGGGAGCTCCGCGGCGTAGAGCTCGTCGAGCTCCTCCAACGCGCTGCGGAGGTCGGTTGGGTCGAAGACGACCGTGCGGGTACTGCGGCCGAGCTCGTCTTCGCGGTGGATCCACACGATCTCGATGGTGAAGTCGTTGGCATAGAACGTTGCCCTGAGCAGCGCGAGCTGCTTACCCCGTGTCGCAATCTCGTCGAGGTCGAAGCTCGTCATTCCGCGCTGTGTGAGCGACAGCAAGTGCTCGAGCCCCGCTTCGCCTCCACGGATCTCGCCGGCCATGCCCTCGCGACGGTCGATGAACTCGTAGTCCGGTGCGATCAGGGCCGCGAGTTCGTGGGTTCGACCGGCCAACGCCAGCTCGAAGCCCCTCCGGTACTCGGCCATGCGCGGGTTGTCGTCGGCGGACAACTCGCGGTAGCGGGCCCACGCCAGGTCGAGCTGATCAGGTCCGAACGACTCACGGCGAGTGCCGCGTCCGACGGCGTCGAAGGTCGTCAGCAGGATGCGCGACGTCTCGTACGAGCTGTCGGCAGCCCCCGTGTGTCGCGACACGTAGTCGCCGAGGATGGATCGTCCGGAGATCGCCAGCACTTGCCGCACGAGAAGCACGTATTCCGGTGCCAGGTCGACCATCGCCTTGGCGTACTCGACGAATGCGTCGCCTCCCACGATCGGGGCGGCCCCTGCCGGCCGGTGGTCGACGATCTGCACGTCGGCGGTTACCAGGTTGCGCACGGCATCCCAGTCGCGCCGGTTGTGAGCTTCGAGGAGGGCGCGACCCGCTCGGAGACTCCGGGCACGGGCGTCGTCGAGTCCGGCCAGGAAGAGCAGGTCGAGCTCGTCGAGCGCGGCCGAGAGGTCCTCGACCTCGAAGTTGACGGCTAGGTCGATGAGGCCATCGGAGTTGGTGCGGACCACGGTGAGAAGCGACGTGTCGAACTGGCCGCCCCAACCGGTCTCGACGAGGGCCAGGTGGTCGTCGCGCACCGACAGCACGCGCTCGGCCATGCGGTCGTTGCCCATCTCGACGACAGCCCGCAGGTGCTCGGTCGTCTCGGCCACGCCCGACAGGACGTACTTGATGCCGCTGCGGCGATCGTCGCGCACGACATCGGGTGCGAGGTAGGTCGCCGCCTCATCCGGCCGCAGGCCGAGCAATGCGCGGTTCACGGATCCATAGGCGGCGGAGGCCGTGTTGGTGAGCGCCTCGACCTCGCCCGAGAGCTCGCGGAAGCGGGCCCAGGCCTGGTCGGCTTGCTCGGGCGCGTAGGACTCGAAGCGGTCGACCTCCCCGGCCGCGTTCGTGCGGGTCAGGAGGAACCGCTGCTCTTCGTACCGTGCGCCACCCGAGCGCGAGACCGACGCGACCTCCCCCAGGATGCACCGGTTGGCGTTGCCGAGGAGGCGGCGGGTGACGAGCAGGTAGTCGGGCGCTACGTCGATCATGGCCTGCGCGTATTCGGCGAATGGCTCGCGCCCGATGATTTCGCCCGCGCTCGCCCGCGGCCGGTGGTCGACCATGCGCACGTCGTCCGCGAGCGACGCCCGGAAGGTCGCCCAGTCACGGGTGGCGTGCGCGTTGGCGCTGATCCGGACGTCTCGAAGATCCCGCGCCTGCTCATCGGGAAGCTCGGCTTCGTAGAGCTCGTCGAGCAGGGTGAGAGCCGAACCAATGTCGTCCTCGTCGAAGGTGACAATGAGACTCACCCGTCCGTCGGCGTCGTCACGGCTCACCGACACGAGCGTGGACTCGAAGTCGCCCGAGAAGGTGGTCGACGTCACCACCAGGTTGTCGGCGCGAACGGCGATGGGGTGCCGCTCGATGCGTGTGACACCGAGCGTCGAGAGGACACGGAGGTTGTCCAGCCAGTCGGCCCTGGTCAGCTGCGCCTGCACGTGCCCGCGCCGATCCTCCTGCACCAGGGCGGGGGACAGCATGGCCTCGCACTCGTCGAGGCGACCTTCGAGGAACAGGTCCCAGAACCCGTCGACGCGCTCCCACGCCGCATTCGTGATGGTTGCCGACGAGGGCGCTGCGGCGGAGGGCGCGGGGGCCGCCAACGTCCTCGCTGGCGGGGTCAAGCGGGAAGCCAGGGCGGTGGC
>DASRHL010000092.1:0-4962 GCA_035650535.1 Acidimicrobiia bacterium | reverse complement strand
AAGAAGAGACCGGAACCATGGTTCGGGTACTCGGCCGGGTTGTAGGTATGGCCTTTCGTCTCGTCGTAGAAGTTCTGGGAGACGAGGTACGAGTCGTCGACCCAGGTGATCGCCTCCGCGCCGAGGTTCGCCCCCTGGGGCGGCAGGTCGGGAGTCAGGTTCCACTCGTTCGTCGCGGTCAACGACGTTCCCGCGGCCGACGGGTCGAAGCGCAGCACGCTGATGCGGCTCACGTTGCTGACGTTGTTGTTGCGCTCCGTCGAGACGTAGATCCCTCGGGCCGAGCTGTCGCCGACGAACGTGACGCCCTCGGAGTCGGGGTCGCCCGTGCCGTCGGGGTAGTGCAGCGCCTTGCCGTTGCTCCACCCGTCGTTGGGATCCGGGTTCCAGTTCGTCCCGTCGAACAGGAGGCGGAAGAGCGTGCCGGGCCCGTTGCGGACACCCCAGAGGACGCCCGGCGCCGGCCCCGTTCCTTCGTCGTCGAGCCCGCTCAGGTTCCCGTTGAAGAGGTAGTTGCTCGCGGCCTGGACCGTCGAGCTGCCCGGCCAGGCCTGGAAGGTCGTGGCGGGCGTGGTCGTCGTCGTGGTGGTCGGCGCCGAGGTCGTGGTCGTCGCGTCGGGGTCCGTCGTGATCGTTCCCGGTGACCCGATCTCGTTGGCGTCGTTGGCGGCGACGAACGCGCCGTTCACCCCCGCGGTGCTGAGCGTCGAGATGGTGCCGGACGCGCCTGCGGCGTTGTCGAACGACTGGAGCGGCGGCGTGGAGTCCGACGCGCCGAAGGTCACGTTGGTGACCAACGTGCCCGTGGAGTCGTAGACGTTGACGGCGTCGCCGCCCGTGCTGAGCCCGACGCCGGATCCGCTGTACGTGCCGATCGCGAACCCGCTCGGGACACTGCCGCCGAACCACGTGTTCGCGAACGACGTGGCGGTCGCCGCGCTGCCCTCGATGAAGACGACGGATTGCCCGGCCGCGATGGTGGTCACGCCGGTGAGCGGAACGGACGCGGCGAACGAGCTCGAGTTGTCGTCCATCCTCCAGCCGGTGATGTCGACCGCGCTCGCGCCGGTGTTCGTGAGCTCGAACCAGTCGGCGGCGTACGGCGCGTTGCCGCTGCCCCACGGCGTCACCTCGGTGATCGCGACCGACGCGGTGACGGCGCCGGCCCGCGGGGGGAGGAGCCCGGCGACGGGCGCGACGGCGAGGAGGCCCCCGACGAGCCACCGGACGGCGCGGCCGCGTCGCGGTCGCGTCCGGATCACGCGGCGACCCGGCGGCGCCGGTTCACCACGATCCCGCCGGCGAGCGCGGCGAGCGCGCCGGCCGGGAGCAGGACCGCGTACGGCGCCTCGGGGAGCACCGGGCTCGACGCGCCGATCGTGCCCGGGGAGCCGACCTCGTTGCTGTCGTTGGCGGCGACGAACGCCCCGTTCACACCCGTCGTGCTCAGCGTCGAGATCGCGCCCGAGGCACCGGCGGCGTTGTCGAACGACTGGAACGGCGCCGTCGCGTCCGACGCCCCGAACGTCACCTTCGTGACCTGCGTGCCCGTCGAATCGAAGATCGTGACCGCGTCGCTCGTCGTGCTGAGTCCGACCCCCGAACCGGAGTACGTGCCGATCTGGAACCCGCTCGGGACGCTGGCACCGAACCACGCGTTCTTGAAGTTCGTCGCCTGCGTCGCGCCGCCCTCGATGAAGATCACGGACTCGCCCGGCGCGATCGAGGTGATTCCCGTGAGCGCGACGGCCGACGCGAACGACGCCGAGTCGTCGTCCATCTTCCAGCCCGAGATGTTGACCGCGCCGGCGCCGGTGTTCGTCAGTTCGAACCAGTCGGCGGCATACGGCGCGTTGCCGCTGCCCCAGGGCGCCACCTCGGTGACCGCCACGGAAGGGGTCACTGCGCCCGCAGTCGCAGCGAACACCCCGACCAGTGGCGCCGCGACGGCGGCGAGCACCGCCGCGCACCGCCCGAAGGCCCGACCGAGCCGAAACGACATGACGACCGCCTCCCGTGATGTCGACGCGTCCGCGAAACGTAGAGAGGGCCGCGATCCGCCCGATGAACTCGCGGCGAACCGTGCCCCAAATGCAGCGGAGCAGTTCCGAACGGCCGCCGGCGGGCGTCGAGAAATACCTGCACGAGGAGTGCCGTTGCGACGGTGACACGGACCCTCGGAGGCACACGTGAGCAAGCTCGACATCGGAACCGTCGGAGTGGTGGTCGATCCCGGGCGTGGTCCCGAGTACCTGTCGACGGTCGGAGAGCTCCCGGAGCTCGGTTACGAAGCCGTCTGGGTGACGGGCGGCCCGCTCGAGGACCTCGGGCAGCTCGCCGACGTGGCTCGGGCGGCGCGTCCCGTGCCGGTCGGGAGTGCGATCCTCTCGATCGACCGTTTCGCGCCCGCCGACATCGCCGCGCTCTACCGGGAGTTGGAGACGACCGAGCCCGGACGTCTCGTCGTCGGCCTCGGCGGCGCGCGCGGGGCGAAGCCACTCGATGCCCTGGCGAATGCGCTCGGCGCGCTCGGCGCCGTGCCTCCGGAACGGCGGGTCCTGGCTGCGCTCGGACCCCGGATGCTCGACTTCGTCGCCGGCCGCGCCGCCGGCGCGCTGCCGGTCCTCGTGACGCCGGAGTACACGGCGGGGGCGCGGGCGCGGCTCGGCGACGAGTCGTCACTGATCGTCGAGCAGCTCGTGGTGGTCGAGACCGACCCGGCACGGGCGCGCGAGATCGCGCTCGGGCCGCTCGGGTTCCTCGGTCAGGTGCCCGCGTACCAGGCCAACTTCCGGCGGATGGGTTTCAGCGACGAGGAGATCGCACAGCGTGCCGACCGTCTCGTCGACAGCCTGATCGCGTGGGGCGACGTCGATGCGATCGCCGACCGGATCGCGCAGCATCACGACGCGGGTGCGGACCATGTCGCGGTCAACGTGGTCGCACCGGTGTCCGGCGCGCTGCCGGTCGACGAGTGGCGAGCCCTCGCGGCGGTCCTGCGGGCGTCGTAGCACCTCCCGCGTACGGGCCGGCGTCGGCGACGGTGGAGGTGCCGGGAGTCGAACCCGGGTCTTCCGCGTCCTCAGCGGGGCTTCTCCGAGCGCAGCCGGTGAGAGGAGTCTCGGGTCGCCGCCGCTCACCGGCGGCCTGCGGCGACCCCAGCCTCACTGCAGTGTCCCGTCGGGCCGCGAGGCCCGTCCCGACGGTGAGTCGCTCTCGATGACGCCCGCGATCCGGCCGAGCGACCGGGCCGGAGCGGACGCGCTACCCGATTGCTCAGGCAGCGAGTGCGAGGTTGTCCTCGGCAATTATTTGTGTTTGCCGGCTCTTTCACGACGATCCGGCGACGTCGGCTCGCTTCACCCGCCTCGATCCACAGAATCGAAGCCACGCACCCCCATGCGGGTCCGGGAACGGCATGTCCCGGACCGTGGGTTGTCAACGTCGCGCCGTGTGCAGAACGCGACTCGCCGAGTCTAACGGCGGGAACGCCCCGAACCTTCCGGGCGTTCTCCTTCTCGGACAGGACCGGCCGCTCGCCCCCGGTCCGCCGTTGGCCTCTCAGGAGGCACGATGCACGAAGGCCTGTTGCTGCACCCCGGCCGTCGGGACCGTCATCCCGGCCGCCGGCCCCGGTCCGGTGGTATCCGGATCCTGGGGATCCCGGTCGGCTTCCACTGGACGCTCCTGCTCGTGATCGGGCTGGTCGCGGCCGAGCTCTCGGCCGGTCTGTTCCCGGGCGCCGGCGCCGTCGCGGTGCTCGGCGGCGTGGTGCTGGCGGCGGCGCTGTTCGCCTCCGTCCTCGCCCACGAGCTGGGCCACTCGGTCGTCGCCCGCCACGAGGGCGTCGAGGTGGACGGCATCACCCTCTGGTTGCTGGGGGGCACGGCCCGCCTGCGCAACACCCCCGACTCGCCCGGCGGCGCGTTCCGGATCGCCATCGCCGGCCCGCTCGTCAGCCTCGGGCTGGCGGTCGGGTTCGGGCTGGCCGCCGGGGCGCTCTCGGCGTTCGTGGTCCCGGCCGCCGTCGTCGACTCGCTCGCATGGCTCGCGCTCGTGAACGGCGTGCTCGCCGTGTTCAACCTCGTGCCGGCGGCGCCGCTCGACGGCGGGCGGATCCTCGCCGCCGCGCTCTGGGCCCACCACGGCGACCAGTGGCGGGCCTCGGCGACCGCCGCCCGGGCAGGTCGGCTCGTGGGTTGGGGGCTCGTCGCCCTCGGCGCCGCCGGCCTCGTGCTCGGGAGCGACGCCGGTGGCCTGTGGCCGATGCTGCTCGGCGGGTTCGTGCTCTGGGCCGCGGGCGGCGAGCTGCGCCACGCGACGGCACGGCGCGACCTCCGGGACGTACTCGTCCGCGACGTCATGCAGCTCGACCCGGAGGTCGCGCCCGGTTGGCTCACGATCGAGGGCTTCGTCGGGGAGCACGCAGGCCGATTCGCCGCCGCGCCCGGCCACATCCTCCCCGTCGCGCGGTGGGAGGGTGAGGTCGCGGGCGTGGTGAGCGCCGCGCAGCTCGGCGGCGTCCCACCGGAGCAGCGGCGGTCGACCCGCGTGCTCGACGTCGCCGTCCCGATCGAGCGGCTGCGGGTCGCCCGGCCCGAGGAGCCGCTGGGCGACGTGCTCGACCGGCCCGGCCTCGATCAGCTCGTCCTGGTGTTCGAGGGATCGCGCCTCGTCGGTCTCGTGCGCCCCGTCGACGTCGTGCGCGCCGTCGCCGGGTTCGCTACCAGAGTGCGAGCTCCTCGACCCGGGTCAGCGCCGCTTTGAGCGCGACCCGGGCCTGTTCGCGCTCGGGAGGCTCCGCGGGCGGGGCCGGCGCCGGGGTCGCCCTGACCGCGACCGCGGACCCGGCCGGCGCCGCGGCGCCTCCGTCGCCGTCGGCCCGGGGGTGCCCGACGCCCTCGGCCTCGGCTGCGGCGACCGCGTCGCTGTCGAGCTGGTAGAGGCGGGACGCCGCCGCCC
>DASRHL010000091.1:0-12849 GCA_035650535.1 Acidimicrobiia bacterium | reverse complement strand
CAGATCGAGTCACTTCTCCGGTTCAACGCGAAGTTCGACCCGACATGGCGGCCGCGGTACCTCGTCTACCGGTCGGTCGGCGAGCTCGCGTCGGTCAGTGTCGCGGCACTCTCGGCCGAGTCGTTCCTCCCGTTCGACCGTCGGCCCGAATCTCGCCCGGCACCGGCACTCCCTGCGGCGTCCTGACCGGTGCCGGGTGGCGACCCGGCAGCAGTCGATAGAAGACGACACGGTCGACGGTCTCGACGCGGTGGTAGTTCGCGCGCAGGAACTGCTCGACCGGTGGGACGAGACGCACCGGATACGCGTGGTAGTGGCGGATCCCCGCCGTCGAGGTGTCGATGAACAGCTCGGGCGGGTGGGCCGCGAGTGATGCCATGTAGAGCCCGAGCGCGCCCGGGGTCGCGTCGGCGAGGGTCCCGCGGCCGTTCGCGACGTCGGCGGCCTTCCCCACCAGGAAATCGCTCACCACGAGCGCGCCCGCGGGATCGCGGCCCGACTCCCAGTAGATCTCCGGGAACGACCCCCAGACGGCGATGCGTTGGCGGGCCGTGGTGTCCTCGCGGACCTCGGCGACGAGTGGAGCCGGGTTGGCGTGCGTCGCCGGTGTCCACGCCTCGACCCAGAACCAGGTGGTCGAGAGCGCCACACCCGCTGCCAGCAGCCGGCGGACCGTGGGGGCGTGCGCGGCGACGACCGGCGCCGCGAGCAGGCACATGGGCGGCAGCACCTGGAGCCAGTAGTGCCCGAAGAACCGGAAACCCGCCGCGACCGCGACGAGCCCGGTCGCAAGCCACAGCCAGAGGTCGAGCTCGTCGCGACGCCATCCGCGCCGCGCGACGAGCCAGCACAGGACGACGTGCCCGGCGAGGAACACCGCGATCGCCTGTGCCGCACGCGCACCCACCGACTGCGAGTGCGCGAGGTCGAAGAGCAGCGAGCCGTTGTCGGTGAAGGTCCATCGGAAGAACGAGCTGAACGGCACGGTCACCGCGACCGACGTGACCGTGAGGGCGGCGGTCGTGACGAGCACGACGGCGCGGCCGGCCCGGCGGCCTCCGTGCCACCAGGCCGCGTAGGCGGCGGGCACGATCCCGATCACCCAGGTCTGGCGGGTGAGGACCGCGAGCCCGAGCATCACGCCGCCGAGAACGGCGCCTCCCCGAGTCCCGCGCCGGGCGGCCACGATCGCCGCGCAGGCCGGGAGCAGGGCGAGATGCGAGAAGTTGGCGGCCTGCGCGTCCGTGGCGTTGAGCGCGACCGCACCCGTCACGAGGAGGCCCGCCGCCCACCAAGCGGCATGCGCGCCTGCCCGGCGGCGGACCTCGGACGCGCAGATCAGGGCCGCGGCCGCGATCTCGAGCGCCGCGAAGACGTGGAGCGGCCGGAGGTCGCGGCTGCCGGTCAGCCAGAACGACGCCGCGTAGAGGAACGGCGCAAGGGGCGGCTTGCGGTCGGCGACGTCTCGGTAGAGCGTGCCGCCCCGCGCGACGACCATGCCCATCGTCGCGATCGCGGCTTCGTCGGGGTCGAAGAGCTGGTGGACGAAGCCGGGAAGGCGCGACACGAGGGCGCCCACGACCACGAGCCCGACCGGTGCACCGCCGAAGCGGGTGATCCAGCGCTGCACTCGGGCGAGCAGACGCCTCGCGACGTGAGAGGACCGTGAGGACGCGTCCGCCCGCCGGCTCAGCCGGAGGTCGTGGGCGGCGTCGTCGTGGTGGCGGGCGGCGCGGTCGTCGTCGGGGGGCCGGTGGTCGAGGTGGTCGTCGGGGGGACCGTGGTCGTGGTGGTTGCCGGCGGCGCGGTCGACGACGTCGGCGGCGCGGGCACGGTCGTCGTCGACGCGCTCGGCGGCGGCGCGAACGGGAACGGCACGATCGAGGCGCTCGTCGTGCTCGACGTGCGCCGGCGCCGCGTCGACGGGGCCGTGGTGGCGACGGTCGGCGGCTCCGTCGCCGCGGGTGCCGGCACCGTCGTGGTCGTCGTCGAGCTCGTCGACGACGTGGACGTCGAGTCGGTGGTGATGACGAGATAGGGCGCGGTCGTCGTCGTCCGCCGGTCCGCGGTGTCGCTCGACGAACCGCCGGACGAACCGCCGACGTGGACGACGGTCACGAGGAAGACGAGCAACGCCTCACCGCCCAGGACCAGGCGCTGCCATGGTTTCATGCGCCGCGGCCCCGCCGCGGGTGTCGATTCGCTGCCCGGCATGACCGCACCAGCTGATCACTCCTCCGCCCCCCGGGCGCATCGACGGACGACCCGTCATCACGTGTTCGTCGAGCGATCACCCGTCGTTCACGGGGGAGACGCCTTGCCGGGCCGCTCGGGCCCCGGCTTCCCGCTCTCGGCGCGGGGCGCGCATAGCGTTCGGGGCGGCTATGGACGTGGCGGTGACGGGGTCGCACGGTCTGATCGGTACCGCCCTGTGCGCGGCGCTGGCGGAGGCGGGGCACCGGCCGATCCGGATCGTGCGCGGCGGCGAGAGCTCGGCCGACACGATCGCTTGGGACCCGCGCGCGGGAACGATCGACGCGGCGCGGCTGCAGGGCGTCGACGCGGTCGTCAACCTCGCGGGCGCGGGTATCGGCGACCGGCGCTGGACCGAGGGGCGCAAGCGGCTGATCCTGGAGAGCCGGGTCCGCGGGACCCGTCTCCTCGCCGACACGATCTCGACGCTCCCGACGCGACCCTCGGTGTTCGTGTCCGCGTCCGCCGTCGGCTACTACGGCAACCGCGGTGACGAGGAGCTCACCGAGGTGAGCATGCCCGGCGACGACTTCGTCGCGCACGTGTGCACCGAGTGGGAGGCGGCCACGGCGCTGGCCACGGTGTCGGGCATCCGGGTCGTGATGGTCCGGAGCGGGCTCGTGCTCGCCCGCCACGGCGGGGTCCTCAAGCGGCTGCTGATCCCGTTCCGGCTGGGTCTGGGCGGGCGGACCGGCCCGGGCACGCAGTACATGAGCTGGATCACCCTCGACGACGAGATCGCCGCCATCATGCACGCGCTCTCGACGCCGGAGCTCGCCGGCGCCGCCAACCTGACCGCGCCGAACCCCGCGACGAACGCCGAGTTCACCGCCACGCTCGGTCGCGTGCTCGGTCGGCCAACCGTGCTACCGACACCGCTGTTGCCGTTGCGCGCGATCTACGGCGACGAGCTCGTGAAGACGCTGCTCCTCGATGGCCAGCGCGCGCTCCCGGCGCGGCTCGACGCCACCGGATTCCGCTTCGCGTTCCCGCAGCTCGAGCCCGCGCTGCGCCACGTCCTGGGACGCTGACGCCCGAGGTCGACGCCGACCGAGTGGGGTGACCGAGGGGTTTCGAACCCCCGACCTCCGGGACCACAACCCGGCGCTCTAGCCAACTGAGCTACGGCCACCATGCGACCGACGGCCCGGGAGGGCTGCCGGCGGCGGTGCGCCCGGGAGGACTCGAACCCCCGACCCGCGGATTAGAAGTCCGCTGCTCTCTCCACCTGAGCTACGGGCGCTCGATCGTCTTCCGGGCGCGGACAGTCTACCGATCGGCGTGCGCCGGGAGCCGAACGATCGGAGCCGGCACCCGGCCCGTCCTCACAGGTCGGGGAGGTTGAGCCCGAGGTTGGGGTACTCGATGCCGCCGTCGACCTCGAGGATCTTCCCCGTCACGAAGCTCGACGCGTCCGACGCGAGATAGAGGACGGCCAGCGCGATGTCCTCGACGTCGCCGAGACGGGCCAGCGGCGTCCGGTTGACCATCTCGGTGCGCAGCTCGTCGATCGTCAGGACCATCTCCAGTGCAGAGGTGGCGATCGACCCGGGCGCGACGGCGTTCACACGGACGCGCGGCGCGCAGTCGGCGGCCATGAGACGGGTCATGTGCGCGAGCGCGGCCTTCGCCGTCCCGTAGGCGACGTAGCCGCGGTCGCGCAGCCGTCCCATCGCCGAGGTGATGTTGACGACCGACCCGTGCCCGCTCGCGAGCAGGTGAGGGAGTGCCGCCTTGGTCAACGCGAAGGCGGTCGACACGTTCCAGTGGAACGCCGCCTCGAAGTCGCGCACGGAGGTGTCGAGCAGCGCGCCGGGCATCGTGCCGCCCGCGTTGTTGACCACGATGTCGATGCGGCCGAACTCCTTGACCGTCGCCTCGACCAGCCGGTCGAGGTTGTCGAGGTCGTCGACGTCGGCGGGGAAGACCAGAGCCCGCCGGCCCATCGCCCGCACCTGCTCGGCGACCTCCTCGAGCTGCGGTTCGGTGCGGGCGGTGATCGCGACGTCGGCGCCCGCCTCCGCGAAGGCGAGGGCGGACCCGGCGCCGATCCCGCGGCCCGCGCCGGTGACGACCGCGACGCGGTCGGTGAGACGGAAGCGCTCGAGCATGGCGGGTCTCCTGTTCGCTGGCCTGCGGGGCGTGACGCTACCGGTCCACCGGGTAGTTGAATGGGGCGCACCGCCCGGCGTCGCCCCCGTCGACGAAAGGCTGCCATGAGCACCGCCACGTGCACCCATCTCGACCAGGTCCGCGAGGTCGCCCCGAGCGGGCCGGGATGCGTCGAATGTCTCGCCACGGGTGGCCGCTGGGTGCACCTGCGCCGGTGTACGAGCTGCGGTCACGTCGGCTGCTGTGACAACTCGCCGGGCCGGCACGCGACCGCCCACTTCGGCTCGTCGCAGCACCCGATCATCCAGTCCTTCGAACCCGGCGAGGACTGGTACTGGTGCTACGTCGACGAGTTGATGTTCGACCTCCCCGGCTCGGGACCGAGTCCGTCGCATCCGTGACCGGCGCCGCCCCGGCCGCCCCGGCCGCGCCGACCTCGGCGGCGGTCCGGTTCGCCACCCCGACCGGACGCTGGATCGTCGCCGCCGCCGTCCTCGGCTCCGGTGTGGCCTTCCTCGACAGCACGGTCGTCAACGCCGCGCTCCCCGCGATCGGCCGGGACCTGCACGCCGACCTGGCGGACCTGCAGTGGGTCCTCACCACTTATCTGTTGACGCTCGGGTCGTTGCTCGTGCTCGGGGGCGCGCTGGGCGACCGGTTCGGGCGCCGGCGGATGTTCGTCGCCGGCCTGGTCGGCTTCGCCGCCGCCTCGGTGCTCTGCGGATCGGCGGCGTCGATCGGGATGCTCATCGCGGCGCGGGCCGTCCAGGGGGTGGCGGCTGCACTGCTCGTGCCCGGCAGCCTGGCGATCATCTCGGCGTCGTTCCACCCCGACGACCGCGGGCGCGCGATCGGCGCATGGTCGGGGCTCGGCGGCGTCGCCACCGCCGCCGGACCGTTCCTCGGGGGGTGGCTCATCGACTCGGTGTCGTGGCGGCTGGTGTTCTTCGTCAACCTGCCGCTCGTCGCGGCGGCAGTCGCGATCTGTCTCCGTCACGTGCCCGAGACCCGCGACGTCGACGCGCCCGCGCGAGTCGACGTCACGGGCGCCGTGCTGCTCGCGGGTGGGCTTGCCGGCGTCGTGTACGCGTTGATCGAGGGCCCGTCGTCGGGATGGCCGGCAGCCGCCGTCCTGCTCGGCGCGGTCGGCGCGGTGGCGCTGGCCGCCTGGCTCGCGGTCGAGCTGCGCTCGGCGCACCCGATGGTGCCGCTCGGGGTGTTCCGTTCACGGCAGTTCTCGGGCGCGAACGCGGTCACGTTCGCCGTCTACGCCGCGTTCGGTGCCACGACGTTCCTGCTCGTCGTGCACCTCCAGTCGGACCTGGGGTACTCCGCGCTCGAAGCGGGTGCGTCGCTCATCCCGGTCACCGTGCTCATGTTCCTGTTCTCGGCCCGGTCGGGCGCGCTCGCGCAGCGCATCGGCCCGCGGCTGCAGATGACCGTCGGCCCGGTCGTGGTGGCGGCCGGCATCGGGCTGCTCGCCCGGGTCGAGCCCGGCCGGTCGTACTGGGAGTCGGTGCTCCCCGCCATGGTCGTGATCGGCGCGGGACTCGCGACGACGGTCGCGCCGCTGACGGCGTCCGTGCTCGCCGCGATCGACGACCACCACGCCGGGCTCGGCTCGGCGATCAACAACGCGGTCGCACGGATCGCGTCGCTGGTCGCGGTGGCAGTGCTTCCGGCCGCCGCCGGCATCTCGACCAGCGGCGGGAGCCTGAACGACGGCTTCGGCACGGCGATGGGCATCGCGGCGGGGCTGACGGTCGTGGGCGGCGTCCTCGCGTTCCTCACCATCCGGCGGGCGGCGCCCGTGCGCCAGGTGACCCGGGCCGACGTGTTCTCGGCCTGCGAGGACCCCTGCGTGCGCCTGCGCGAGGTGTCGTAGCGGCTCAACTCCGGCCGGCGGGCGCCCGATACCTCCCGGGGCGGATGGACGTCACTGGGGAGGGCCCATGGGCAGCCGCATCGAGGACCGGATGGCGCGCCAGGAGCAGTTCCGCCGCCATGTGCTGTCGATCACGTTCGGCGTGGTCGTCCCGCTCCTGGTCGTGCTCGCGGCCGGCTTCCTCTTCGTCGCCAGCTTCGGCGCCCGCTGACGCGTCCCCGGCTTCCGGGTCGAACGTTCTGGCGTTCATGGGGAAATCCCGTTCGCTCAGCGAACGTTCTCTCCCCATGGACAGGACTCGTACGCCCGTTTCAGTGCCGCGGCTGCCGCTCGTCCGCGATCGCGCATCATCGTCGCCGTGATCGTGACGAGCGACCATCCGGCGTCTCGCAGCAGGTTGCGCCGCTCGGCGTCGTTCTCGATCCTCGCCCGGCCGGTGTGCCAGCGAAGGCCGTCGTACTCGACTGCGAGGCGCCGGTCGGGGTAGGCGAAGTCGACTCGGATGGCGCGCCCGTCGTGCTTGATCCGGTACTGCCTCACGGGCCGCGGCAGACCGATCTTCACCATGAGCTGCTCCAACCGGACCTCTGCCGCGCTTCCCGTGGACGGGCGTGAGCCGCGGGCGTCGAGCAGTGCACGCAACCGTTGGGAGCCCGGCCGGCCCCTTCCCTCGAGTTGCGCGAAGCGGTGCCGGAGGCGCACGGGTGTGGTGAGCCCGCGACGGAAGGCGTCCTCGACCGCGAGCTCCAGCTCGGACGGCCCGAGGGACGCGGCGAGATCGACGAGCGTGCGCGTCACCGATGTGACGACGATGCCCTCGACGCGGTCTCGATCCGATCTCGGGAGCGAGAGAGTCCGGTGCACAATGACGAGCGAGGACCGACGGTCGCAGCGACGCGGGATCGTGACCTCCGGCCTGGAGCTGGCATCGCGGACACCATCGAGCTGCCACAGCCGACCGGCGGTCACGTGCGAGACCACGGCGCCGCGTCCTGCCCACAACAAGGCAGCCATCGCGTCCTGCAGGTGCGACTTCGGCGCGGCCGAGCATCGGACGACACCTGGAAGAACGCGTTGCCACGAACCGTTGCGGATCCGCCGACGCAGCTGCTGTGACGACCACCCGTGCATCGAGGCCTGCTCGTCGGTGACCAGGCCGTGCTGACGGGCGGCGAGAGCGAGGAGTGGCGCGTCGTCCACGGCCCGCACGACACCGAGACGCTGGGGCTGTGACGCACCGATCGGCAACGATGGGTCACCCGATCGGGGGGAGGCCGAGCGCGTCGACCGTGACGTACCGCCGCACCGACGCCGGCCGAGCGTTCGAGCCGATCGTGTTCGGGCTGGGGGAATGGGGAGCGCGATGGGCGCCGGTACTCCTGAGACGGCTCAGTCGACGACCGTCCCGAACCAGCGCGCGAGCCGTTCCCAGAGCAGCCGGCGCGAGCTCGCCATGTTGTGGCAGTGGCCGCTTCCGCGGAGGACGTAGAGCGTCACGTCCGGGCTGGACGGGTAGAACGCCGGCTCGCCGTGGGGCGACGGCGACACGTCCACGTCGCCGTACGCGAGGAACACGGGGACGTCGATCGCCGCCGCCGCTTCGACCGCGATGCCCGGGGTGCCCCCGGCAGCCCCGCACCGGCGCGGGACGACCGTGAGCGTCGTGGCGTTGTCGGCCTCGACGACGGCGCGCGGCACGTCGGCGAGATGGAACCACGCGAGGAGCGGCTCACGCCCACCCTCGATGTACGGGTCGGGCATCGCGGCGGCGGCCTGCTCGACGAGGGCGGCGCGTCCCTCGGCCGTCGCCGCGGCCCTCACCACCTCCTCGGGGAGCCCGAGCGGCTCGACCTCGCGGTTCGTCGTGCCGAGGATCGCGACGGCGGCGTAGCTCCGGTGCGCGGCCTGCTGGAAGATGGCCACGTAGGCCCCCATCGAGTGGCCGACGCCGACGAACGGGCCCGCGTGGCCGACCGCGTCGGGTAGCTGCTCGACGGCCAGCGCCGTGGCGGCGGCCTGGTCGGTCAACTCGATCTCGCGGCCGGGGCGCGAGCTGGCACCGGTGCCGAGCACGTCGAACGCGACGACGGGGAACCCGCGCGCGGCGGCGTCGCGCGCGTAGCTGTAGTCGGCATGGCCGGGTACTTCGAGGTCGAAGTAGCCGCGTGTGTACGTCCCGCCCGGCAGGCACACGAGCACCGGTCGCTCGCGCGGCTGAGGCGGCTCCCCGGCGTGTGATGGCGGGTAGTAGGTCGCGACCAGCTCGGCCGGTTCGCCGACGGCGTCGCCGACGTCGAACCTGAGCTCACGCACCCCGGGTTCTGTTGACAATCGACCCTCCGTCTCGGCAGCCGACCCTTCGCCGGGCAAGCTACCGGCGCCGCGCGATGATGTCCCGCGGTGGTCGAAGCGGCGCTCGCGGTCGACAGTGCGATCGACGACCGTGTCGAGACCGTCGCCGGAGCGCTCGTCGCGGCCGGACGGTTCGTTCCCGGGCTGGCCGTCCGTGACGACGGCCGCGCCCGCTCGTGGTGGTGGCCGCTCCCGGCCGCGAGCGACCGCGAGGCGATCGCCTCGCTGTGCAGCGACGCATCGGTCGAGGCGCAACGCGACGCCGCGGCGCGCCTGGCCGAGGCCGTCGACCGGCGCGTGCGGGCGGGTCTCGTCGACGCCGGTGTGGCGCTGCTCCCCCGGCGCGGCGGCCGGCCCACGGCTCCCGAGGCGTGGTTGCGCTCGCTCACCGCGCCGGACCCGTGGCTCCCGGCGACACTCGATCGCGACCGCCTTCGGGTGCTCGAGGACGCGGTCGCGGACTGGGTCGCCTCGGGGAGCGCGGCCACCGGGCGCACGCGCCTGTGCCTCCGCCTCCGCGAGCCGGACGGCGGCGACGGACCGTGGGTGCTCGAGCTCCTGCTTCAGGATGTCGACGAACCGAGCCTGCTCGTGCCGGCGTCGATGCTCTGGGCGGGCGACGCGCCGCTCGGCCCGGACGCGGTCGAGGAGCTGCTCCGGGGGCTCGGCCGGCTGGCGCGGCTGGCACCCGAGCTCGCGTCGGTGCTCGACGAGGCGGCGCCGGAGGCGATCGTGCTCGACGCCGCCGCGGTGCTGGCGTTCGTGCGCGACCGGGCCGCGACCCTCGCCGACGCCGGGATCGGCGTGCTGCTGCCGGCGTGGTGGTCGAAGCGCCGGCGGCTCGGACTGCGGATGAAGGCGTCGACCCGGCGGAGTGCGCCGGGCGGGGCCGGCGCCGGCGGTCTGGGGATGGACGCGATCGTCTCGTTCGAGTGGGTGGCGGCGCTCGGCGACCGCCGCCTCACCCCCGCCGAGCTGCGGCGGCTCGAGGCGGCCGCGGCGGCGAAGCAGGAGCTCGTGCGCGTCCGGGGCGAGTGGGTGGAGCTGCGCCCGCACGACCTCGACGTGATCCGGGCCCGGATGGGGACGCGCGACGAGGCGACCGTCGCCGACATCCTCACGGCCGGCCTCGGCCTCGAGCCGGGCGACGCGGCCGGCGACGTCGAGATCACCGGTGTCGAGGCGACGGGATGGCTCGCGCGGTTGCTCGACGACGCGCTGCACTCCGTCGTCGCGCCGATTCCGACACCCGACGGATTCGCGGGCACCCTGCGCCCGTACCAGGAACGGGGCGTGGGCTGGCTCGTCTTCCTCGGGCGGCTCGGTCTCGGCGCGTGCCTGGCCGACGACATGGGCCTCGGCAAGACGGCGCAGTTGATCGCGAGCGTTCTCGCCGATCCCGTGCCCGGACCGACGCTGGTCGTGTGTCCGGTCTCGGTGCTCGGCAACTGGGAGCGCGAGCTCGCGCGCTTCGCGCCCGGGCTGTCGGTGCTGCTTCACCACGGGCCGGCGCGGTTCACACGCTCGCGCGTCTCGTTCGCGAAGCGGGCGCAGCGGGTCGACGTGGTACTGACCAGCTACTCGCTGATCGCCCGTGACGTCGACGAGCTGGTCGCCGTGCCGTGGTCACGGGTCGTGCTCGACGAGGCGCAGCAGGTGAAGAACCCGGCGACGGCCCAGGCGCGCGCCGCGGCCCGGATCGGGGCGGCGCGCCGGGTGGCGTTGACCGGTACGCCCGTCGAGAACCGACTGTCGGAGCTGTGGTCGATCATGCACCTGCTCAACCCCGGGTTGCTCGGGTCGGCGCGGTCGTTCCGTGAGCGGTTCGCGGTGCCGATCGAGCGTGACCACGACACCGACGCGACCGCCGCGCTCCGCCGGCTCACGGGGCCGTTCGTGCTGCGCCGGCTGAAGACCGACAAGTCGATCATCGACGACCTGCCCGACAAGATCGAGACGACCGAGTCGTGCCCGCTCACGCGTGAGCAGGCGACGCTCTACCAGGCCGTCGTCGACGACCTCATCGCGCGCTCGGAGGAGGCGGAAGGGATCCAGCGCCGCGGGCTCGTGCTCGCCGGCCTCACGCGCCTGAAGCAGGTCTGCAACCATCCCGCGCACCTGCTCCGTGACGGGTCCCCGCTCCCGCGCCGTTCGGGGAAGCTCACGCGCACCGAGGAGCTCCTCGAGGAGATCGTGGCAGAGGGCGCCAAGGCGCTGTGCTTCACGCAGTTCGCCGAATGGGGCGAGCTGCTCCGCCCGTATCTCGCGGCGCGGCTCGGCGTCGAGGTCGGGTGGTTGCACGGCGGCGTGCCGCGCCGCCGGCGCGACCAGATGGTCGCGGCCTTCCAGGATCCGGACGGTCCGCCGGTGCTCCTCGTGTCGCTCAAAGCGGGTGGGACGGGCCTGAACCTGACGGCGGCTTCCCACGTCGTCCACCTCGACCGGTGGTGGAACCCGGCGGTCGAGGACCAGGCGACCGACCGCGCCTACCGCATCGGCCAGACACGCGCGGTGCAGGTCCACAAGCTGGTCAGCATCGGAACCGTCGAGGAACACATCGACGCGATGCTCGCGACGAAACGCCGGCTCGCCGAATCGGTCGTCGGCAGCGGTGAGGAGTGGATCACCGAGCTCTCGACCGACGAGCTGCGTGAGGTCGTCGCGCTTCGAGCCGACGCGGTGGAGGAGTGATGCCGACGCAGTCGCCGAACGAGCCGTGGTGGCGTCACGCCGAGCCGAAGGCGCCGCGCCCGGTCGTCGACGGGCTCGTGACGTCGAAGCGGCGCGGTGCGATGGCGAGCACCTGGTGGTCGCAGCGCTTCGTCGGCGTCCTCGAGTCGTACGGGCTCGGCGCGCGCATGGAGCGTGGCCGTCGCTATGCGCGGAAGGGTCAGGTCATGTCGCTCGACGTACACCCTGGTCTGCTCGCCGCGCAGGTCCAGGGCTCTCGTGAGGAGCCGTACACGGTCACGGTCGCCGCCCGCGTACCCAACGACGCCCAGTGGGCGGCGATCGAGCAGGTGCTGGCATCGCGCGTCGGATTCGTCGCGCGGCTGCTCGCCGGGGAGGTGCCGCCCGAGCTCGAGGACGTCTTCCGTGCCGCGTCCGTCGAGCTCCTGCCGCTCGCGTGGTCTCACCTCGAGACGCGCTGCACGTGCCCCGACTGGGAGAATCCGTGCAAGCACATCGCGGCCGCGCTCTACGTGTTCGCCGACCTCCTGGACGCAGATCCTTGGCTCCTGCTCGAGTGGCGCGGCCGGACCCGTGACGCGCTGCTCGAGCCGATCGTCGCCCGAGGCGCGACCGCGGGTGGGCCGCCGCCTCCGGCGGTCGCGCCGTGGTGGCCGTTCGATCCGCGCACCCGGCTCCCGGTCGGCGCCGACACGGGCTCGACCGGCTTCGCCGTCGACCCGCCCGACCCACCCGACGCGGTGTTGCGCCGCCTCGACCATCTCCCCCTCGAGATCCGCGGGACACCGGTCACCGAGCTGCTCGCGGCGGCGTACGAAGCGGTCGTCGATGCCGGCGAATCATGACGGGCCGCTGACGACTTCCCCCGGGACATCGCCGTCCAGCGCCGCGTGCCGCACGAGAGCCCGGCGGACTCGGTCATGTACCGCGAGGTGCTGGCGCGTCAGGGAGCGGGTGACGGGAATCGAACCCGCATCACCAGCTTGGAAGGCTGGGGCTCTGCCATTGAGCTACACCCGCGGAGGCCCCGACGCTACCCGGTCGACCGCGTCAGCCGACGGCCAGCGCCCGCTTCCACACGGTGATGCGCTCGGCCGCTTCGCGCCGGTGCACGGCCGACGTCTGGACCATCGACGATCCGTGGAAGGTGCCCGGGAAGCAGTGCAGCTCGACCGAGACGCCCGCCTGGAGCATGCGGCACGCGTAGTCGAGACCCTCGTCGCGCAGCGGGTCGAACTCCATCACCGACACGTAGGCGGGCGGAAGGCCCGCGAGGTCGGTGGCGCGTGCCGGCGCCGCGTAGATCGGCACGTCGGACGTGCCGTGCAGTTCGCCGAGGTACCACTCCCAGCTGCGCTCCGCGGCCGGACGCGACCACATCGGCGTGTCGACGAACCGCTGCATGCTCGGCGTCTCGAGCCGGTCGTCGAGCTCGGGGATGCCGAGGTATTGGAAGCAGATCGCCGGGCCGCCGCGGTCGCGCGCGAGCAGGCACAGCGCGGCCGCGAGCCCGCCGCCGGCGCTGCCGCCCTGCACCGCGATCCGTGCCCCGTCGA
>DASRHL010000090.1:0-2579 GCA_035650535.1 Acidimicrobiia bacterium | reverse complement strand
GGGGGCGCGACGGGCACGTGCGGGTGCGGGTCAGCGACGAGGGGCCCGGCATCGAGCCGGGCGCCGAACGGTCGATCTTCGAGCGGCACGTGTCGCTCCGGGGCGGGACGGGTGTCGGGCTCGCGCTCGCCCGCACGCTGGTCGAGGCCGACGGCGGTCGCCTCGAGCTGGTCGTCGCCCGCCCCGCCACCTTCGAGATCCTCCTCGGCTGAACGCCAGGAGCGGCCCGGCGCGAAGCGCCAAGAGCGGGGCGGCCCGTGCGGCCGGCGCGAAGCGCCAAGAGCGGGGCAGTTGGCGCGCGGTGCGTGGCGCGGGCAGACTGCACGGGCGCACGCGGGCGGAGCATGCGGGCGCCGTGCCGGCTGGCGAACGCCGGAACCACCGGGCCCGGTGCGGAGCCGGGCCGGGAGAAGAGGGCCGCGGGTCAGGGTCTGATGGACGAGTCGTTCGTGACGAGCAAGGCCACCCGGTGCCGTCGTTGTGGCATCGTGATCGGGCGGGGCGAGCGGTGCGACCTGTGCGCCAGCCGCCCCGGCGCCCACACCGACGCTCCCGGCGAGTACGAAGCGCGCCACCACAGCGAATGGATCAGCACCGTCCACGTCCTCATCCAGGAGGGCGACGACGAGGCCGCCGAGACCCTGCTCCGCCGCCTCCAGGCCGCCGCGGTCGCCGAGTCGGAGGTGACGGGCCAGCCGACGACCACCTGGTACGCCGAGCAGCTCAACAACCTCGAGTCGCGCGCCCGCAACTCGTTGCGCAACCGGCAGCGCCGCTCCGCCCCCGCCGCCTGACGCACTGCCGAGGGCGGACGCCCGCGGCGTCGGCATCCTGCGCAACCGTGAGCCGAGGTCCTCGCCGACCGGCGAGCCTTACGAGTAACGCGCCTCGACCCCGCGCGACTCGCCCGGGTTCGCGACGCTGTCGGCGAGATCGGCCAGCAGCTCGTCGACCACGCCGGCGTGGGCGGGCGAGAGCATCAGGTGGAGACCCCGGGGCTCCGTGTTGCGGTTGAGGTGCCAGCCCCGGTCGTCCATCGCGTCGGCGACCGCGTAGAGGTCGACCGTGTCGGAGCGCAGCGCCAGCACCGGGCCGACGGGATCGCCGACGATCTCGACCCCGTCGAGGCGGTCGATCGCGCTGCGCACGCGCCCGACGGTCGCCATGAGGTCGCGTACCACCGCGACGTAGCCGTCGACGCCCAGGTAGCTCATGACGGCCCACGCGGTCGCGATCGGCGCCGCCGGTCGCGCGCCCGCGATGCCGGGCGAGCCGTACAGGCCGGCCGGCCAGTCGTCGTAGAGGAAGACCTGGTGCCCGAACCAGTCGGCGTCGCGGTGCAGCACCACGGACGCGCCCTTCGTGGCGTAGCCGTACTTGTGCACGTCGACGGACGTCTCCGTCACGCCGGGAACGCGGAAGTCCCAGGGCGGGACCTCCTGGCCGAGCCGCTCGAGGAACGGCAGCACGAACCCTCCGATACACGCGTCCACGTGGCAGCCGATCCCGTGCTCGGCCGCGAGCGCGGCGAGGTCGGCGACCGGGTCCATGATCCCGTGCGGGTAGTCGAACGCCGACGCGACGACGACCGCCGTTCGGTCGGTGACGAGCCGTTCCGCGGCAGTCACGTCGGCCCGGTACGACGCGTCGAGCGGCACACGAACCACGTCCATCCCGAAGTAGTGGGCGGCCTTCGCGTACGCGGGGTGCGCGGACTCGGGCGCGAGGATCTGCGGCCGGTCGATGCCGCGGGCGCGCGCCCGCTCGCGGTTCACGAGCATCGACATCAGGATCGACTCGGTCCCGCCCGACGTCATGGATCCGCCGCCGCCGTCGGGGAGGTGCACGAGCGAGCCGACCATGGCCACGACCTCGCGCTCGAGCGCCGCCAGCTCGGGGAACCTGAACGGGTTCAGCGCGTTGCCGAAGAGGTAGCGCCGGTGCACCTCGACGATCAGGTCCTCGAGGTCGGCCCGGCCGCTCGGGTAGACGAGCCCGAAGAGTCGGGCCCCGTGGACGGACGGCTCGAGCGCCCGGCGCCGGTCGAGCTCGCCGAGCACGTCCGCCGCGGTCAGCCCCTCGTCGCGCATCGGGCGGTCGGGATCAGCGCGTCCCCTCGATCGCGAAGTCGCCCAGGCCGGCCGAGCCCGGCCCGCTGTCCGGTGGGACCGTCGTCCACTCGGCCAGCGCGGTCGCCGACTCGTAGCCCGCGCCGTGGTACTCGCGGCGCCGCTCGATCGCCCTGATCAGCGCCTCCACGCACCGGGGATGGAACTGCGTCCCCGAGTGCCGGCGGAGCTCTGCGAACGCGACCTCCTGGGTGAGCGCGAGGCGGTAGGCGCGCGTGGACGTCATCGCGTCGTACGCGTCGGCGACGCCGATGATGTAGGGCTCGATCCGGCCCCGCCGGTCGTGCCGGTCGAGGGGCGCGTAGACGCCGATGGCCATCGGCGCGACGGGCGCGAGGAAGTCGATTCGCTCGAGGAGCCGGATCGAGAGCTCCTCGTGGCGGCGCACCACCTCGTACTCGAACTGCGTGAGGCGGCCCGGCTTGTTGAGGAGCTGGTTCGGAACGACGA
>DASRHL010000089.1:0-5971 GCA_035650535.1 Acidimicrobiia bacterium | reverse complement strand
GTTGTCGAGCGGGAACTTGACGTCCATGTGGAGCGACAAGCCGTCGGGAAGGAGGAAGGTGAAGTCGGGGATGCCCGTGTCGATGGCGCGCTCCTTGTGGTAGTTGACGCCCTCGAGGAAGCCGGCGAGCCGCAGGACGTCCTCCGCCATGCGCTCCCCCCACTGGCCGCGCGCCTTCGTGCTCGACAGCGCCTGGCGCAGTCCCTGCGTCGTCTCGGCGAGGCGCGCCATGTCGGCGCGCTGCGCATCGAGCGCCTGGGCGAGCTCGCCGAACTTCCGGCCGCGGTCGGCCTCGAGCTCGCGGACGAGCTCCCCCATCCGCGCCAGCTCGGTGTGCATGGCGGCGAGCTGCTGGTCGATCAGGCCCTTCTTGCCCTCGAGCTCGCGCCCGGCCAGCTCCCGCTCGGTGTCCATCAGGGCCCGACCGCTCGTCATCAGCTGGTCGAGCGCGGCGGTGATCGCCGCGTCGCGGGATGCCTCGGCGTCGCGGCGCTGCTCGTCGGCCAGACGCCGGACCTGCTCGGCGACCTCGCCGGCGACCTGGCCGGCGACGTAGTCGGCCGTGCTGCCGGCCGCGACCTCCAGGGCCCGACGACGGCGCAGCACGGCTGCCACCCCCGCCACACCGACCACCAGACCGATCAGGATCCCCACCAGCGTCTCCATGAACCCAGGGTCGCACGGGGGTGTGACAGTTACGCGGACCGCCTCTCACCTGCGCAAACGCGCCGGCAGCCCGAGGCGGCGCCGATCAGAGGTCGCCGAGCGCGTACTCGAACCCGCCCCGGGTGCCGACGTAGATCCGGCCCTTCCAGACGGCCGGGGTGGCCTCGATGCACGAGCCGAGGGGCACCTGCCAGACCTCGGGCGGGTCGACCGTCGTGTTGCGCACGTCGTAGGCGTGCAGCACCCCGCCGCAGTCGCCCTGGAGCCAGATCCCGTCGACGACGACCGGCGAGCCCATGAGCGGCGCGGGCAGGCGCTTCTCCCATCGGATCTGCCCCGTCGCCCGGTCGATGCCTACGGCCCGGCCCGTGTACGTCGTGTAGATCGCGAGGTCGCCGTAGATCCCCGCGGTCGAGAAGACGCCCGCCTTCGCCGCCCCCTGGTCCTTCTGCGACCACACGAGCGGGTTCGGAGCCGTCGGATCCAGCTTCATCATCTGCCCGACCTGCGCGCCGCGCGCGTTGTGACGTTCCCACTCCGAGCCGACGTACAGCTTCCCCTGCTCGTCGACCACGACCGAGCCGTCGGTGTCCTCGCCGGTCCAGAAGCGGAACGTCCGCGCCGGCGGCCGCCCGCTGCCGTCGATCATCCCCGAGATGTCCCAGCCCTGCACGAGCCCACCCGAGTTCGCGAAGTAGAGGGTGTTACCGGAGATCGCGACCGAGTTCTCGATCGACACCTCGGTGTCGCCGACGTCGTGCAGCTCCTGGTCGTCCCAGCCCGGCGCATGGAAGACGAGCTGCGGCGCGACGTGCACGAGACCGTCGGGTCCGGTCGAGCGGTTCAGCTTCAGGATGTGGATCTGGCTGTTCTCGCCGCCCTCGAACAGGTAGTCGTTCAGCACGAGCGCGCTGCCGTCCCAGTCGTCGTTCCAGAGGGTCGGCGACACGTCGTGGGCCCACAGCCGGTAGAGCTCGGTCGGCTGGGGACGGTCGATCGCCACGACGCGGAAGTAGTTGTCGCGCGACCCGAAGTAGACGAGCGGGTAGCCGTCGGGATCGACGGTCACCGAGCCCTTGATGATGTCCCCCGTGGGGAACGGCGGGATGATGTCCTGTCCGGTGGCGGCGTCGACGAAGTGCTCGGCGCGGTCGTAGCCGTTGAAGACGACCCAGGTGCGTCCGTCGCGCTCGAACACGGCGGGCTCACCGGTCCAGCCGTTCCCGCACCACGTCGTCGTCTCGCCCCGGTCCTCCGACAGCGAGCACATCGCCTTGCCCGGGTACTTCCACGCGACGTGGGGCGCGGCGGGCACCGGACCGAGGCCGTACCAGTCGCGGGTCGGGTTGCCGCGGAACGTGAGGAGCCCCGAGACCTTCGCGTGGAAGTAGGGCGTGAACGCGGACGCCGGATCGACCCAGCCGGTGTAGGGGGGAACGGTCGTCGTCGTCGGTGCCGGCGCCGTCGTCGAGGTCGTAGTCGTGGGCCGGGGCGGTGGCTGCGCCCGCCCCGGGCCGCCGTCGCCGTGGGTCGCGACCAAGGCTGCGGCGCCGCCGGCCGCGGCGGCGACGAGGACGATCGCGCCGGCCAGCGCCAGCCGGCGCCGGCGTCTCCGTCGGCGGCGCTCGGCTCGGTCGCGGCGCGTGCCGTCGGCACCGTTCGCGCCGCCGGCGCCGTCCGCGCCGTCCGCCCTCGCCCCTCGGCCCTGGGCCACGCGTGGAGGGTAGGCCGGGAGCAGTGGGGGTCCGCGGACCCGCCCGTGCCTTCCACGGCGCCCCGGTGCGGTTTCCGTGCACGCCGACCTGACCTTGGTCCCGGGCGGCGGATGCGCTTCAGCCCTGATCCTCGCGCCCCGCCGTCCGTAGCGTCGGCGCGGGAGAGCGCCGGTGAACGGCCGGCGCCGTGCGGGATCGACGATCGGCGAACGGCATGAGGACCGAAACGGGAGGGGCGTTCCGCGACGTCGCGGGGGTCGTCGTGGTCGACGGCGACACCGCGCTGCGGATCGGATCGGCGGTGCGCAACGTCCTCGACGACGGCCTGCCGTGCGTCGTCGTCACGGCGACACCGCGGGAGTTCCTCGACCTCGAGCGCCAGGTCTCGGTACTCACCGACCTCCGCGGCGCACGCGGCGCGGCCCTTCCCGACCTCGACGACGTCGATGCCGGGTGGTTGCGCGTCGTCGGCACGAACACGGTCCGGCGCGGGCTCACCGAGGCGTTCCGCCTCCTCGCGGAGATCGGGATCGGCGCCGGGCTCGTGGCCGTCGTCGGGGCCGGGACCGCCGACATCGACTTGGCGGGCGGGAGCCGGGCGCTCCCGGCGTCCTTCGCGGAGCTCTCGAGGGTGCTCGGCGCGCGGCGCGCGGGTCGAGCGCGCGGGCGGGTTCCGGGGATCGACGAGGACCCGCGCTGGATCATCGTCCTCGAGTCCGACCCCGACGACCGCCCGCGCATCACGGCACTGGAGAGCATCGCCACCCTCGCGAACGGCACCCTCGGGACCCGGGGTGTGCTCGAGGACGACGGCGAGGGCTCGCCCATGGTCGTCGCGCCCGGGGTCTTCGACGAACGGGGCGAGAGCCCGACGCTGCTGGCCGGTCCGAACTGGACGACGCTGGTGATGCGTCCCGCGCCCGGCGCCAGGGAGCGCCGGATCCTCGACCTGCGTACCGGCGTGCTCGTGCGCGAGCGGGTCCACGGGGACCCCGATCGTGACGGCGACCGCGCCCGACCGCCGCTGCGGACCTTCCGCTTCGTCCCGCTGGGCGAGGGCCCGAGCGGTGTGCTGCTCGCCGAGGGCCCGGCCAGCGCGTTGGCGCCGGGCCTGACGTTGCACCTGCCGCGGAACCCGTCGCTCGGGATGGAGGGCCGCGAGGGTGAGGCCCACCACGCGACCGTCACGCACGAGCACGGTGGCATCGTCGCCTACGGGCACACGGTGGAACGGCTGCACGACGGTATCCGGACCATCGAGCGGATCGTCGGCATCGCCGCCGACGGCGACGAGCTTCCCGACGTCGACGCCGCCCGCGCCGCGCATCTCGGCCTGCGACGGCGCGGCGTCGATTCACTGCTCGCGCGGCACCGCGCGACTTGGGCGAGGCGCTGGGCCGACGCCGAGGTCTCGATCGACGGCGACCCGGAGCTCGAACGGTCGGTCCGGTTCGCGCTGTTCCACCTCCTCTCGTCGGTCGACGGGAAGGGCGAGGCGCCGGTCGGGCCGCGCGGCTTGACGGGGGTCGCGTACGGCGGGCACGTGCTGTGGGACGCGGACGTCTTCGTGCTCCCCGCGCTCGCCGCGATCTTCCCCGACGGCGCGCGCGCGATGTTGGAGTACCGGGTGCGGCGTCTCGAGGAGGCGCGACGGATCGCGGCGTCCCAGGGTTACGCGGGTGCGCGCTTCCCGTGGGAGTCGGGCCGCGACGGTCGCGACGTCACGCCGCACCTCGTCCGGCGGAGCGGCCAGATCATCCCGATCCTGACCGGCTGGCGCGAGGAACACGTCGTCGCCGACGTCGCCTGGGCCGCGTCGCACTACGCCGACTGGACCGGGGACGAGGAGTTCATCGCAGGCCCGGGGGCGGAGCTCGTCGTCGAGTGCGCCCGTTACTGGGCGTCGCGCATCCGTGTCGAGCGGCCCGGCCACGCGCACATCTACGGCGTCGTCGGTCCCGACGAGTACCACGAGATCGTCGACGACAACGCGTACACGAACGGCATGGCGCGCTGGAACCTCCGGCGCGCGGCCGAGGTGGCGCCCGACGTCCCGGGCGTCACCGCGGCCGAGCGGGACGCGTGGCTCGAGCTGGCGGACGCGCTCGGCGTCGGCTACCACGCGGCGTCGGGCGTGCACGAGCAGTTCACCGGGTTCTTCAAGCTCGACCGCGCCCTCGCCGACCTCCTCCCCGGCGAACCGGTGATGGCCGACGAGCAGCTCGGCCGGCTCCGCGTCAAGGCGAGCCAGATCGTCAAGCAACCCGACGTCCTCATGCTCCACCACCTCGTGCCCGACGACCTCGAGCCCGGGTCGCTCGCGCGTGACCTCGACTACTACGGCCCGCTGACCGCGCACGGCAGCTCGCTGTCGCCCGCGATCCACGCGTCGCTGCTCGCCCGTGCCGGGCGACCCGACGAGGCCCTCCAGCTGCTCTCGGTCGCCGCCCGGCTCGACCTCGACGACCTCACCCGGACGACCGGCCGCGGGCTCCACCTGGCCACGATGGGGGGTCTGTGGCAAGCCGTCGCGCACGGGTTCCTCGGCCTCCGCCCGTGCCGCGGCGCGCTCTCGGTCGATCCCGTGCTCCCGCGATCGTGGAACGCGCTGTCGGTGGCGACCAGGTTCCTCGGCTCGCGGGTCCAGGTCGAGGCGTCGCACACCGCGGTCAAGGTGCGGTGCGAGCGGCCGCTCCCGGTCAGCATCGCGGGGCGCGCGGCCGTGACCGTCGACGACGCGGGCAGGTACTTCCCGCTCGTCCCGCTGCGCGACCCGGCCCGCAGCGCAGCGGCGCCCGCCGGAGTCGCCTGACGACCGCTACCGTCGCACCGGAGCCCGACCGGCAACCCGGGAGACGGCATGGGGCCGCGCATCACGATCGTCGGCGGTGGCAGCACACACTGGACGCCCCGCCTCCTCGTCGACTTCGCCAACCACGAGTCGTTGCAGGACGCAGCCGTGGTCCTCATGGACGTCGACGAGTCGTCCCTGCCGCGGATGCTCGAGGTGGCCGGGCACGTCACCGGTTCACGGGGCATCGGAATGCAGGTGCGCGCGACGACGAGTCTCGCCGACGCGCTCGACGGCGCGCAGTTCGTCGTGACCGCGTTCTCGGTCGGTGGGTTCACGAGCATGCGCCACGACCTCGAGATCCCGGCCCGGTTCGGGATCCGCCAGCCCGTGGGCGACAGCGTCGGCCCCGGCGGGATCGCGCGTGCGTTGCGCAGCGTGCCGGTCCTGCTCGAGGTGGCGCGCGCGATGGAGGTGCACTGCCCGGGCGCGCTGCTGCTCAACGTCACGAACCCGCTGTCCGCGCTGTGCCGGGCCGTGACCCGGGAGACCACGGTGCCGACCGTCGGGCTGTGCAACGAGCTCGTCGGGCTGCAGTTCGTCGTCAGCCTGCTGCTCGACACGGACCTGCGCCGCGTCGACCCGACCGTCGGCGGCGTCAACCACCTCCCGCTCGTGACGTCGATGCGGTTGGCCGACGACCGGGACGGGTTCGCCGCGCTCACGGAGCTCCTCGAGGGGGATCCGGCCGCGCTCGACCAACCGGTGTGGCTGAACCCCCTCCCCGACGCGCTGCACT
>DASRHL010000088.1:0-7255 GCA_035650535.1 Acidimicrobiia bacterium | reverse complement strand
CGATCGAACCGCGTGAACCGTGCGCCCGCTGCACGATGGTGACCCGCCCGCAGCCCGGGCTCGAACGCGACCTCGACATCTACCGGACCCTGAGCCGGCACCACGGCGGCACGTTCGGCGTCTGGACGCAGGTGCACACCCCCGGCACGGTCCGCGTCGGCGACCCTGTCGTCGTGTCGTAGCCGCATTGCTGGGGCGGCGAGCGGCGCGGCCGGGGAGCCGCGCACGCCGCGTCAGGCGTCGAGGTCCTCGGTCGGGGCCGGGGCGTCGTCGGACGCGACGCTGCTGAAGTCGTCGCCCAGGTCGGGAACGGTCGCGGCGGCGTCGGCCGGCGCCGCCATCGCGTCGGGGGCAGGGTCGGGTTGCGCGGCGAACGTGTCCACACCGCCATCGCCCGCCGGTGCCGCGGTCGCGACCGCTGCGTCGTCGAGCGGTTCGGACGCGTCGAACGAGCCGGTGGGTCCCGCTGCCGTCGCGTCCGCTCCGACGCCGAGCACGTCGTCCACCGGCGCGGCGTTCGCCGTGTCGAGGGCGCCCGCCTCGCTCGACACGGTGCCGGCACCGGTCGCGGCCGGCGCGGCACCGTTGCCGTCCGGCGCGGTCGCGACCGCGAACTCGTCGTCGAGGTGGCCGGGTTCGCCCGTCGGCGCCGCGTCCCCGTCCGTCGCGCCCGCATCGGCCGGAGCCGAGTCACCGCCGGCCGGGGCCGCATCGCCGTCGGTCGACGGGGCATCGGCCGGTTGGGTCGGGAGCGCGCCGATGTCGGGGAGCTGCACGTCCTGGCCGGTCATCGTCACGATCGCGGCGGTGTCGATCTGGATCGCGTCGGCGCTCTTGAGCAGGTTCTCGGCGTCGACCTCGACGTTCGCCCGCTCGACCGGGTCGTCGATCGTGGTCGCGAGCTCCAGCTTGCGCCCCGCCTCGCCGAGGAGCTTCGCCTTGTCCTCCATCGCGTCGAGCTGCTTCTCGGCCGCGCCCTGGCGGTCCGAGAACTGGTGCATGCGCTGGTGGACGTCGTCGAGGTCGCGCGTGCGTTCGCCGACTGCGACGCGCGCGTCGTCGAGGTTGTGCCGCGCCTCGTCGAGACGGCTCTGCTCGGCGACGAGGCTCGCCTGGACGTTCGCCTGGTGCTCGCGCGCCTCCTGGCCGGTGGCGCCGTCCCCCCGGCGTTCCGCGTCGGCGATCTTCTTCTGGTCGTCCTCGACGAGCTTGGTCGCGTTCGCGACGCTCTCGCGGTAATGGTTTAGCAGGGTCTCGCGGTCCTTCACGAGCTGCTCGGCGCCGTGCTTCTGGATGACCGCCTCTTCCTGCTCCTTGTCCAGCTCGCGTTCCTGCCTCGTCTGCTCCGACACGAACGCCTGGCGGGCCGTCTGCGCCTGGTCGCGCATCGCCGCCGCGGCCGCCTGCAACGCCTTGGGATCCGGGTTCGCCATGTTCGGAGGATACGGCCGGTCGGCGCCGAGTGCACCGGGCGAATCCCCGGTTCCGGCCGTGCCCTCCGGTCAGAGATAGCCGAGCTCGCGGGCCTGGGCAGTCAGCTCGTCACGGAACTTCGGGTGCGCGATCGCGATCAGCGACCGCGCCCGCTCGCGCACGGGCCGCCCGCGCAGCTCGGCGACGCCGTACTCGGTCACCACGTTGTCGACCG
This sequence comes from Acidimicrobiia bacterium, assembly GCA_035650535.1. Classification (GTDB taxonomy): domain Bacteria; phylum Actinomycetota; class Acidimicrobiia; order IMCC26256; family PALSA-555; genus DASRHL01. The sequence goes on along the minus strand of DASRHL010000088.1, from coordinate 5,607 downwards.
TGTTCTTCAGGGTCGTGACGACCGAGCCGGCCGGCAGCTGCGCCGCGATCCGCGAGACCGACTCGTCCTTCGTCGACGAGTGCAGGACGATGAAGCCCTGCCCGCCGTCCGAGTACATCGCGCCGCGGGCGAAGTCGGACTGCCCGCCCGACCCGCTGTAGTAACGCCCGTTCAGGGTCTCGGACGCGGCCTGCCCGAGCAGGTCGACCTCGAGCGTGGCGTTGATCGACACGAAGCGGGGCTCGGAGCCGATGACCCGAGGGTCGTTCACGTAGTCGACCGGGAGCAGCTCGATCGCGGCGTTCTCGTGCAGGAAGTCGTAGAGCCGGCGGGTGCCGAGCGCGAACGTCCCCACGACCTTCGTCGGCCGCCGGATCTTGCGGGTCCCCGTGACGACGCCCGCCTCCACGAGGTCGATCAGCCCGTCGGACAGCAACTCGGTGTGGATGCCGAGGTCGCGATGGCCCATCAGCTTCTCGAACACCGCGTTCGGGATCGAGCCGATGCCGGCTTGGATCGTCGCCTCGTTGGGGATCCGCTCGGCGACGTAGTCGGCGATCTGCCGGTCGATCGCGTTCGGAGCGGCCGGCGGCACCTCGACGAGCGGGTAGTCGGCCTCGGTCCACCCCACGGTCTGGCTCACGTGGATCTGGTTGCGGCCGAAGGTGCGCGGCATCTGCGCGTTGGCCTCGAGGAAGAAGGGGAACTGACCGACGAACGCGGCGACGTAGTCCGCGTTCGTCCCGAGCGAGAAGTACCCGTGCCGGTCCATGGGCGACGCGGCCGCCACGACCAGCTTCTTCCCCGGCAGCCGGCGCAGCAGCGCGGGAACCTCGCTGAAGTGGCAGGGCACGAGGTCGCACGCCCCCTCGTGGAACGCCGCGCGCGTCACCGGCGACAGGAAGTACGAGAGGTACTCGAGCCGCCCGGTGTGACAACCGTGCAGGAAGGGCCGGTCGTGCAGGCCGTGCATCTGGTGCACGGTCACGCGGTCGAGCCGATCGGCGGCGCGTTCGATCGCGTCGACGACGGTCACCGGCTCGCCGGCCGCGAGCGGCACGATGACGTTCGTTCCGGGAGAGAGGTGGTCGAGCACGGCATCCGCGTCGATCGAGGCGCGCGGTGCCGGCCCGGCGGCGCCGGGGGTGAGGGTGTCGTAGGTCACTCGTGGAGTCTGCCTCCGTGACCGGGAAACGGGAACCGTAGACGGCCGACGTCGCCGGGTTTCCCGCAATTCGGTGACTTCCGACTCTTCTGTGCCATGGAGCGCGGGCGGAGGCTCGGGACGCAAGGGAGATGGAGGTGCACGATGCGGCGCCGATCCGTCCCCGGGAAGCTCGGGCAGGAGATGGAGATCGAGGCGAGGCGACCGGAGGCAACTCGGGGGAGGCCGCCGCACCACCGGCACCATCACGTGCTCGTCGTCGCCGCGCTCGTGGCCATGTTCGCCGTCGCTCCCCTCGGCCTGCTCGTCCGCCTCACGAGCGGCGTGGAACCCGGCCCGTCGCCCGAGCCCGCGACGACGACCGCGACCGCGCCGGCGCACCGGGCCGTCACGGTGCTCCTCGTCGGCGACTCGCTGATCCACGAGGCGGCCGCCGGCATCACCGCCGAGCTGCCGGGCACGACGGTGATCGACGGCAGCGCGCTCGGGTCGGGTCTGCTCGGCGGCCCGGTCGACTGGTTCGCGCGCGCAGCCGAACTGGTCGCGCGGTACCGGCCCGAGGTGGTGGTCGTGTCGTTCGTGGGCAACTACGACCCGTCGTCGGGAACGTTCGCGGCGGACACACCCGCGTACTACGCGGCATGGGCGGCGGCATCACGACGGCTCACCGACCAGCTCCGCGCGTCCGGTGCGCGCGTCGACTGGGTCGCGCAGCCGCCGCTCCACCCGGCGAACTTCTACGGGATCGCCGCGACCCGTACGCAGGTGTTGACCGCGCAGGCACGCGCGCTCGCCAACCGGCCCGGCGTCGGCCTCGTCGGCGCGGACGACGCGGTCTCGACCGCCGACGGCTCCTACACCGTCACCCACGACGTGTGCGGCGTCTCCGCGACCATCCGCCTCGCGGACGGCGTGCACTTCACGACGATCGGCGGCGACTGGTGGGGTGCGCAGCTCGGCCGCGCCATCGCCGGGCTCGAGCAGCTCCCCGCCCGCGACGCGTGCGCCGTTCTCGTCGAGCTCGATCCCGCGCTGGGTTGACCCGGACCTATCCCTTGGCGTACTCGGCGGCCGTCTTGCTCTCGAACTCGAACGCCACGAACGGCTCGCTGCTCGTGACCCAGGCGTCGTGCCCCGGCTCGATGATGTACGCGTCCCCCGGTGCGAAGTCGCTGCCCGTCCCGTCTTCGTGCTGGACGTGCAGGCTCCCCGAGAGCACGGCGCCGACGTGGCGCGCCTGGCAGCTGTCCGTCCCGACGACCGGCTTGATGCACTCCGACCACTTCCATCCGGGCTGCGCGGTCAGCCGTGCCGCCTTCGCCGAACCGAGATCGACGACCTCCATCCGGGTCTTGTCGGGCGAGCGCACCTCGTCGGCCGAGTCGAAGCTCTTCTTCGTGATTCCCGCCATCGTTCCCCCCTGATGCATTCTCCGGCCTGCGCCGGACCACTCCTAGCCTCCCTCCGTCACATCGGCGGGGCAAGGGCGGCGTTACGCACCTTCGGGCGGCACGACGAGCTCGGGGGCGAGCTCCCGATCGACCGCCGGCGCGGCCGGCGGCGCGACCGGTCGCCACAGCGGATCGAGAACGGCGTCGAGGCCGTCCACACCGACGGGCGGCGCGACGCCGTAACCCTGACCCTGGTCGCAACCGAGCGTGCGCAGCGCCCTGAGCTGCCCCTCGGTCTCGACGCCCTCGGCGATCGTCAGCAGGTCGAGACTGTGGGCCAGATCGACGATCCCGCGCGTCAACGCCAGCGTGAGCTGGTTGTCGAAGTCACCGATGAACGTGCGGTCGAGCTTGACGATGTCGATCGGGAATCGAGACAGGTAGCTGAGCGACGAGTAGCCGGTACCGAAGTCGTCGAGCGCCACCTTGCTTCCGAGCCGTTTCAGGTCGTGCAGGTGCTGGAGGTTCGAGTGGCGGTCGTCGAGGATCACGCCCTCGGTGATCTCGAAGACCAGCTGGCTGCCGTCGGTGCCGCTCGCGCGGATCGTCTCGAGCACGTCGTGCACGTGGCCCCGCACGAGCTGGCGGGCCGAGAAGTTGACGTGCACCAGCGGGGCGAGCGGGCCCGCCACGGAACGGAGCGCCCGCGCCTGGCGCGACGCCTCGGCGACCACCCAGAGGCCGATGTCGAGGATGTCGCCCGTCTCCTCCGCGATCCCCACGAACTGCGACGGCAGGAGCAGGCCGCGGCGCGGGTGTGCCCAACGCAGCAGCGCCTCGAGGCCCGTGACCCGCCCCGTCCGCAGGTCGACGATCGGCTGGTAGTGGAGGACGAGCTGGCCGTCGGTCACGGCCTGTTTCAGGTCGGCTTTCAGCTCGAGACGTTCGAGCACGACCGAACGCATCTCGGGCACGAACGCCTCCGCCCGCGACTTGCCCTGCCGCTTGGCCGCGTAGAGCGCCATGTCCGCGTTGCGGACGAGCGCGTCCTGGTCGGCGGCGCTGTCGCCGGAGTCACTGATGCCGATGCTGACGGTCACCGGGATCTCCCGGCCCGCGATCGTGAACGGGACGCGGAACGCCTCGAGGATGCGCCCGGCCAGCTTCGCCGCGTCCGTGTCGGCCCGCCCGACGCCGACCACGAGGATGCCGAACTCGTCGCCACCGACGCGCGCGACGGTGTCCTCGCGCCGCACGCAGGCGCGCAGCCGCTCGGCCGAGGCGACGAGGAGCGCATCACCCGCCTGGTGACCGAGCGTGTCGTTGACGAGCTTGAAGTCGTCGACGTCGACCATGATCACGCTCACGCCGTCGCCACTGCGCTCGCGGCGCAACAGGGCCTGGGTCACGCGGTCCTGCAGGAGGGCGCGGTTGGCGAGCTTCGTGAGCGGATCGTGGAAGGCGAGATGCCGGAGCTCCTGCTCGCTCGCTCGGAGATCGGCGATCGTCGACTCGAGCTCGCGGTTGAGGTGCCGGTTCTCGAGCAGGGTCGTGAGCTGGCGGAGGACGACGAGCACGAGGACCGCCGCGCTCGTGAACACGATCACGGGGTCGCGCGGGTTGTCGAAGATCAGCGCCTTCGCGCCGATGAGGCACGCCGGCACCGCGAGCACGTAGGGCAGGACGATCTGGCCCACCGACAAGGGCACGGACGCGGGCGCGACGGCGGCCTTCTCGGCGTGGCGGGGTCGCTCGAAGCCGGCCGCCGCGATGAGGAGGTACGCCGCCACCCAGCCCGCGTCGACGAGGCTGCCGGTGTCGTAGGAGCCGACCGAGGTCATGTAGGCGTAGGTGCTGTCGGCGACGGCCATGGCGACCAGGCTCAGGCCGATCAGGAGCAGTGGCCGGCTCACGCGCCGGGCGTGGGTCGCGACGGCGAGGACGACGACCAGGGTGACGATGTCGCCGGCGGGATACGCGAGCGAGATGCCCTGCTCCCACAGCCCGCCCGTCCCCATCCGGTAGGCGGGGCCGAGCACGAGCACCCAGCTCGCCAGGAACAGCGACGCCGTGATGATCAGTCCGTCGACGAGGGCGCGCACGCCGGTCACCGCCGCGACGCGGAAGCGGCGGGAGAACCACCACACCGACGCGAGCGCGAGCGGCGTCCCGCTGAGGTAGGCCGCGTCCGCCGCCGACGGGAACGGCACGGCTCGACCGAGCCCGAGCTCGTACACACCCCAGATCACCTCGCCCGCCGCCCACGCGACGCTCGCGGCGCCCATCAGGGCCCACGCGCCGTGGTCGACGCCGCGGTGGCGCCACGCCCACCAGCACCCCGCCGCCGCGGCCAGCGCGGCGAGCGCGGTCCCGACGTCGTCGACGATCACGGTCGTGTGCTGGCCACCGGCACCGACGAGGAGAGTCGCGGCGAAGGCCGCGACGGCGAACGTCGCGACCCAGAGCGGCCGGCTCATCGCCGCGCACCTCACAACGGATCCTCCTCCCGACCCAGGGGCATCGTCAGCGGGCCGGCCCGACCTGAGGCACTTTCGCATCCGCGCCGCGCCCGCGGCCGGACCCTCCGTCCGGGAGAACCGGGTCGCACCGGGTCGGACTGTGCTAATTCGGGCGCGTGCACTTCGACGTCGAGCACGTGTTCGCGGCGTCGTGTGCGGAGGTCGCGTCGCTGCTCTGCGACGCCGGCTTCCACCAGGCGCTCGACCTCCCCGACCTGAGCCGCCCCGAGGTGCTGGTCAGCGACGCGGACGGCCCGGTCCGGCGGCTCCGGCTCCGGTACGAGTACGTGGGAGGCCTCGACCCGATCGCGAAGCGCATCGTCGGCGACCGGCGGATCGCCTGGATCCAGGAGCTGCTGCTCGACACGGACCGCTTCGTCGGCACGCTGTCGTTCTCGGCGGAGCGGGACGCGGGTCGGCTGCGCGGCGACGCCGACGTCACGATCGCCGCGGTCGACGGTGGGAACCATGCCCGCCGCCACATCCGCGGCGACCTCCATGTCCGCGTCCCGGTCGTCGGCGCGACCGCGGA
>DASRHL010000087.1:0-8980 GCA_035650535.1 Acidimicrobiia bacterium | reverse complement strand
AGCCCGACGAAGCGGACCTTCCCCTGGCGCACGACGTCCTCGAGCGCGCCCATCGTCTCCTCGAACGGCGTCAACCGGTCGGGCCAGTGCACCAGGTACACGTCGACCCGGTCCGTGCCGAGGTTCTCGAGGCTCTTGTCGATCGACTCGATCACGCGCCGGCGGCTGCTGTCGCGCATGTTCGGCTTGTCGCGGTAGGCCATGCCGAACTTCGTGACGACGATCGCGTCGTCGCGCCGGCGCCCGAGCGCCTGGCCCAGCGCGCGCTCCGACGCGCCGAAGCCGTACCCCTCCGCGGTGTCGAAGCAGTTGACGCCGAGGTCGAGCGCGCGCCCGACGGCGCGGGCGAACTCGTCCGCCTCGACGTGGCCGTAGCCGCCACCGACCTCCCAGCACCCGAAGCCGACGGCCGACACCTCGAGGCCCGTGCGTCCGAAGGGGCGGTACTCCACGGTCTGTCCTTCCGCTCCGGGGCCGTGCTTGCGCCGGTGGCGAGCCATGAACTAACACTGGCGTCACTGCACCGTAGCACCGGGCGTCAGCCGGCGCTCCGGCGGCGCCGGTGCCACGAACGGTAACGAACGCCGGCGTCACCGCGCGAGTGGCGACGCCGGCGGGGCCCGCTGGAACCGAGGAGCCGAGGTGGCCGAGGACGCGACCGCGCGCCAGCCCGACGGGGCCGTCGCGGTCGTGCGGCGGGCGCCGTTCTCCGACAACCCCGAGGTCGGCGCCCGGGGCCGGCGCACGCAGCGGCGGATCCTCGACGCCGCCCTCAGGGCGTTCGGCGCCGTCGGGTACCACGCGTGCAGCGTCGACCGGATCGCCCGGCTCGCCCGCTGCTCACGGGTCGCCTTCTACCAGTACTTCGCCAGCAAGGAGGACGTCTTCCGCCACCTCGCGGGCGAGGTCGAGCGCCAGGTCCGCGCGTCGAGCGAGGCGCTCGACGCGCTCACCCCCGACGCGGAAGGGTGGTCGGCACTCCGGGCGTGGGTCGCACGCCACACCGAGATCTACGCCCGGTACGAGCCCGTCTTCCACGCCCTGGAGACCGACGACGTCCTCGCCGCGGTCGCGGCCCGCACGGGCGCGGAGACGATCACCACCATCCACTCGCGGTTGCAGCGGACGACCCTCGACCGCCGTCAGCACGATCCCGTGATCCGCCTGCTCCTCGACTGCACGAACCACACACTCGGCGTCGTGGGCATCCTCCGCGCCGCAGCCCCCGACGCGTATCCCGGCGAGCGGGTCGAGCGCGCGATCACGGACGTCGTGCACCGCACGCTGTTCGGTCTCCGTGCCGGCGTCAACGTCCATGCGGCCGACGGGCCGGCTCCCCCACCGCTCGGGTTCGCGCCCGCCATGGCACAGCTCCTTGGCCCCGACGCCGAGACCCGCGAGACCGAGGCGTCGGCGAACCGCGCGTACGCGGCGATCCTCGCGTCGGCCCACGACGTCTTCATCGCGCGCGGCTACCACAACACGCGGATCGACGACCTGGTCGCCGCCGCCGGCGTCTCGCACGGCGCCTTCTACCGCTACTTCCGCGGCAAGGCCGAGCTCGCGCGCGTCCTCAACACGCGGGTGCTCCGCAGCGTCGGTTCGACGCTGCTCGAGATCCCCGATCTCCCGACGCTCGAGGGGACGGCGGGCCGCGCCGCGCTGCGCCGCTGGCTCCGGCGCCTGAACGCGGCCCAGGCCCAGGAGGCGGCCATGCTGCGCGTCTGGGTCGACGCCGCGTTGCAGGACCCGGCGCTGCGGGCCGAATCGGCGCCGCCGCTCGACTGGGGCCGGCGACGGCTGTCGCGTTACCTGCAGCCACGCGGCTTCGGCGACGACGACTTCGAGGCCGTCGTCATGGTCGCGCTCTTCGGCGTCTTCGGTTCGAGACGGCGCGCGGCGCCCGAGATCGAGGCCGCCGCCAACGTGATCGAGCGCGGATTCCTCGGTCGCTGATCCGGGAGGAGCACCATGACCGGCCCCGACCTCGCCACCGCCGACCCCCGACCGTGATCGGGACGGACGACGCCGCCGCGCTGGTCGATCCAGCGCGCTTCGCACGCGAGGGCTACCCGCACGCGCTGTGGACGCGCCTGCGCGCGGAGGCGCCGGTCGCGCACTTCGAGCCGCCGGGGTTCGAACCGTTCTGGGCGATCACGAAGCACGCGGACGTCGTCGAGCTCTCCAAGCAACCGACCCGGTTCTCGAGCGCGTCGGGGATCATGCTGCGCCACGCCGGCGCGCCCGTGTACCCGTCCGAGATGGTCGTCATGCTCGACCCGCCCCGGCACGGGCCCATGCGGCGGCTCGCGTTCGCCCGCTTCAAGCCGCGTGCCGTGCGGGCACGGCGACCCGACATCGAACGGATCGCCGCCGGGATCGTCGACGCCGCCGCCCCGGCGGGAACCGAGGGTGAGCTCGACTTCGTCGAGCGGATCGCCGCGCCCTTCCCCCTCGCGATGATCGCGGGCTTCCTCGGGGCCCCGCGCGGCGACTGGGACCAGCTCTTCCGCTGGACGAACGAGATCATCGGCAAGGAGGACCCGGAGTACCGCCGCGAGGGCGAGACGGCGGACGAGACGATGCTGCGCGCCCGGCGCGAGGTCCACGCCTACTTCGCCGAGCTCGTCGAGCGCCACCGCCGTGACCCGCAGGACGACCTCGTCACGGAGCTGATGCAGGGCGAGATCGACGGCGCCCCGTTGACGCCCGAGCAGCTCCTCTCGTACTGCGAGCTGCTCGTCGAGGCAGGGAACGAGACGACTCGCAACGCCATCAGCGGCGGGGTGTTGGCGTTCTGCGAACACCCCGAGGAGTGGGAGCGGCTCCGTCGAGAACCGGCGTTGCTGCCCGACGCGATCGAGGAGATCCTCCGTTGGGTCAGCCCGATCAGCCACTTCACCCGGGTCGCGACCGACGACTACGAGCTCCGCGGGGCGACCATCCGCGCGGGCGAGCAGGTCGCGCTCTATTACGCGTCGGCGAACCGCGACGAGGAAGTGTTCGACGATCCGTTCGCGTTCCGCGTCGAGCGCCGCCCGAACCCACACCTCGCGTTCGGGTTCGGCGAGCACTTCTGTATGGGTGCCCAGCTCGCGCGCGCCGAGCTCGAGGTGATGTTCGGGGTGCTGTTGACGCGCCTCCGGTCGTTCGAGCTCTGCGGACCGGTGGAGCGGCTCAGCTCGATCATCAACGGCAGCATCAAGCACCTGCCGCTCCGCTACCACGCCGGGTAGCTGACCTTCGTCGCTGCCGGTCGACGAGGAACAGAGGACGGGATGGCGACCTACGTGCTGGTCCACGGGGGTGCCCATGGCGGTTGGTGCTACCAGCGCGTGGCGCGCCTCCTCCGCGCGGCGGCGCACGAGGTGTACACGCCCACGCTGACCGGGCTCGGCGAGCGATCCCACCTCGTCGGGCCGCACGTCGACCTGAACCTGCACGTCCGGGACGTCGCCGCCGTCCTGCAGTACGAGGACCTGCGCGACGTGATCCTCGTCGGGCACAGCTACGGCGGGATGGTCGTCACCGGCGCCGGCGGGTGCGCCGCCGACCGCATCGGACGTCTCGTCTACCTCGACGCGGCGAACCCGAGGAACGGGGAATCCCTCGTCGACGTCTCGGGCCCGATCATCGAGGCGGTTCGACCCGCCGGCAGGGTCGTCGACGGCGTCGAGCTGGTCCTGTTGCCGTCACCCGACGCGGGCCTGATGTACGGCGTCACCGATCCCGCCGACCTGGCCTGGATGGCCGAGCGTCTGACCGGGCACCCGTGGCGCTGCTTCGAGCAGAAGCTCCAGCTGGTCGACGAGGCGGCGTATGCGGCAATTCCGCAGTACCACGTCGTGTGCACGTCGACGCTCGCGACGCGTGATCCCCGGTTGATGGCGCAGGCCCGGGCCGCCGGCCGGCTGTGGGACATCGACACCGGGCACGACCTCATGATCACCGAGCCCGAGGCCGTGGCGAAGGCGCTCCTCGACATCGCGGCGGATACGACCGCATAGAGCGAGCCGCCGATGATCGGCCCGATATTGGCGCCGATTCCCCGGGATCGGACACACTCGATTTCAGCATGTTTCCAGCGGGTAACCCGGTGCAGTGAACGATACGCCGGGCGCCGACGTGAGCGGGGAGCTGCTCTCCTTCTTCGAACAGACCCCCGACGTGGTGGGCATCGTGGACGGCGAGAGCCACGTCGTCTACCTCAACGAAGCGGCGCGCAAGCGGCTCGGCGTGGGCGAGGCCCGGGGCCTCACGACCGCGGACATCTTCCCCCGGCAGACCTTCGCCCGGTACTACGACGAGATCAGGCCCGCGCTCCTGCGGGACGGGACGTGGCACGGCGAGCTCGCGGTGCTCACCGGCGCCGGCGAGACGGTGCCGATGGCGATGACGATCGTCGCCAACGTCGGGCCCGGCGGTGAGGTCAACCGCCTGACGGCGCTGGGCCACGAGCTCGAGGTGCCGCGCGCCGCCATGCTCACGTCCGATCTCGTGTACGACGACCTCACGAACCTGCCCGGCCGGGCCATCCTCGACGACCGCCTTCGGGTCGCGCTCGCGCACGCCGCGCGCGACGGCCGCGGCGTCGCGGTGATCCTCGCGGACGTCGACGGGATGAAGGACATCAACGACTCCTTCGGGCACGCCGCCGGCGACGGCGTGCTCCAGCAGCTCGCCTGGATCATGTCGCGGGCCGTGCGGAGCAGCGACACGGTCGCGCGGTTCGGTGGTGACGAGTTCGTGATGCTCCTCGACGGGCTCGACGAGCGCGACACCGCGTGGCAGGTCGCCGATCGGGTCCGGGACGCGGTGTGCCGGGCGCCCGTCCGGGTGGGCGAGGAGCCGATGGTGGTCACCGCCAGCTTCGGCCTCGCCGTCGCCGCACCGGGCGACACGCCGACGGCACTGCTGCAGCGCGCCGACATGGGCATGTACCGGGCGAAGGCAACCGGCGGCGCCCGGGTCACCGTCGTCGAGCCGGGCGCCGACCCCGGCGCCACGACCCTGGCCGACGAGCTCGCGTTCGCGGTGAGCCACGGGCTGATCCATCCGCACGTGCAGCCGGTCGTCGACCTCCGCAGCGGCGACCTCGTGGGCTACCAGGGCCTGGCGCGCTGGGAGCATCCGAGCCGCGGGCTGCTCGACGCCGACGAGTTCGTCCACGCCGCCGCGAGCACCCCGGTCATGCCCGTCATCGATCTCGCGGTGCTCCGCCGGACGGCCGCGGCCGCGGCGCACCGGGCGCGGCGCGGCGCACCCCTGCACGCCTACGGACACCTCTCGCGCCGGCTGCTCGGCGACGAGGGCGTCGAGCGCTATCTGGCCGAGATCATCGACGACCACGACATCGCAGCATCCGACCTCCGGATCGAGATCGCGCACGCGCTCGTGGCCAGGCGGTCACGCACGGTCGAGGGCACCCTCCGGGGTCTGCACGAGATCGGCGTCCGGATCGTGTTGAGCGGCGTCGACGGCGAGTGCGACGTGAACGAGATCGTCGACTACGGCTTCGACGAGCTGCGGCTCGACCGCCGGCTGGTGCACGACACGGGCGTCGACCCGACCCGGCATCGCGTCGCTCTCGGCACGATCGCGCTCGCCCGCGCCCTGGGCCTCACGGTGCTCGCGGTCGGCATCGAGAACGACGCCGACCGTGACCACATGCTCGACGCCGGCTGCGACTACGGCGAGGGCGTGTACTTCGGGCGGGTGGCGCCCGCGACCGCAGTCGACCTATAGCAAGTCTTAACCGCGCGAATGCGCGCACCGGCTCAAGAATCTCGGCGACCGCGGCCGACGTAGTTGATGACGTGCCGGCAGTCCGCGCCACGCAAGGTCGGTGGCGTGCACGTGGACACGATCTCCGACCTCGGGAAGGGCCGGGAAGCGTGCATCGGGTGAGAACGCGCGAGACGGCGGACGACCGACCGTGGTGGTGGAACCCACCCGGCATCGACGACGGTGAGTGGGCCCGCTGGTTGCAGGCTACGAAGGAGATCGAGCCGGACGCGCGCGCACATCGCCTCGCGTCGTCGGCCGCGATTCGGCTCTTCGCGGGGACGCGGCTCGTCGAGGTGCGGTGCCGCGAGCACGGCTCGCTCGTTGCCGACGTGCGCATGACCCCGCGCGGTCCGCTGTGGCGGTCGCCGGTGTCCGGCGTCCCGCGCAAGACGCTGCCGGAGCACGCTGACCTGCTCGACCTCGGGCCGTCGGAAGCGGAGCTGGTCGCGTGGTGCGAGGAGCACGGGGAGGGCATCGGCGTCCCCCGCGATCGGGTCGTCGAGGCGATCGAGACCGCTCGGTCGTGCGGCTACGTCGTCCTCGAGGTCTGACGTGCAGCCGACCCGCGGATGTCGGAGGGCCCCCGCGGGGTGCGCACAGGAGCGCCTCCCCCTCGACTTCCGTCGCTGCCGCGGCCACGGATCGCCCCCCGGCGGCCACCTTCGACCCCGGCGGCGCCGACCCCGGGGACGCTGCCACGCGCGGCACTGAGCCGCCCCCACACGCCATCCGAGCCACCAGCCCGCGGCACCGACGCGGCTCTCGGCAGAACGCGCGACGATGAGGGAAGCTACCGATCCAGTTGCGGAGGCCTCATGGCGGCGCTTCTGCGCATTCCCTCGGCCCGTCTCGGTTTCACCGCCGAGGAGCGCGCCGACATCCTGGGGATGATCGATGCCGCGTTGCGCGACGGCGCCCTGACCCTCGGGTCCCGCACCGAGGAGTTCGAACGGGCCTTCGCGGCCCGCCACGACGCCGACGACGCCGTCGCCGTGAGCAGCGGCTCGGCGGCGCTGGAGATCGCGCTGCGCATCTTCGGCGTCGAGGACCGCGACGTCGTGGTGCCGACGAACACGTTCTTCGCGACCGCCGCCGCCGTGGTGCGGGCCGGCGGCCGCCCGCGCTTCGCCGACGTCGACGCCGCCACCTTCGCACTGTCGGCCGAGACGGTCGCCGAGGCTCTGACCCCGGCGACGGCCGGCGTGGTGCTCGTCCACATCGGCGGCGTCGTGGCGCCGGCCGTCGGCGCGATCCGTGAGCTGTGCGACGATCGCGGCCTGTTCCTCCTCGAGGACGCCGCCCACGCCCACGGCAGCCGCCTCGACGGGCGTTCCGCGGGCACGTTCGGTCACGCGGCCGCCTTCTCCTTCTACCCGACGAAGGTGCTGACCTCCGCTGAAGGCGGGATGCTGCTCGTCGACGACCCGGCGGCACGTGACCTGGCGCGCGTCTACCGCGACCAGGGAAAGGTCGCGTTCGTCGGCGGTGAGCACACCGTGCTCGGATCGGCATGGCGGATGAGCGAGCTGCACGCGGCCGTGGGGCTCGTTCACCTCCGTGGCCTCGACCGCGCGATCGCGGTGCGGACCAGCGCGGCGCACGTCTACGACGACGCGCTCGCGTCCGTGGAAGGCATCGAGCCGCTCGCCGTGGCGCCAGCGAGCCGGCCCAACTACTACAAGTACCCGGCGCTGCTCGACCCCGGCATCGACCGGCACGCGCTGAAGCAGGCGTTGCGGTCCGAGCACGGCGTCGCACTCAGCGGTGAGGTGTACGCGCGCCCGCTCCACCGCGAGCCCGTGTTCCGCGAGCTCGCCGAGGGGACGTTCCCGGTGGCCGAGGACGTGTGCGCGCGGCAGGTCTGCCTCCCGGTCTTCTCCGACATGTCGGAGGCGGAGGCCCGGATCGTCGTGGACGCGTTGCGCAGCGAGCTCGGAGCCGGCGGGCGGGCGCCGGCCCCGGGGGTGTCGGTCGCCGCCGCGTCCTCCTTCGGCGCGGAGAGTGGCGCATGCGCGTCGCGGTGACCGGCGGAGCCGGCTTCATCGGCTCGCACGTCGTCGACCAGCTCCTCGAGGCCGGCCACGATGTCGTGGTGGTCGACATGCTCCCACCCCACCGCGACGTGGAGGCGCGTGCCGTCGACGTCCTCGACCTCGACGGGCTGCAGCAGGCGACCGCCGATTGCGACGCCGTCTTCCACCTCGCGGCCGTCTCGAACGTGAAGGACGTCGAGCGCGACCCGGCCCGCGCCGTCGCCGTGAACGTGGTCGGGACGACGAACGTGTGGGAGGCGGCCCGGCGCAACGAGCTGCGGCGGGCCGTGCTCGCGTCGACCGTGTGGGTCTACGGGGCGGCGGTCGGTCAGCGGGGGCTCGACGAGCGGACGCCCATGGTCGTCGACTCCATCGGGCACACGTACACGGCCACCAAGCTCGCGGCCGAGATGGTGGTCCACAGCATGCACGACCTCTACGGGCAGCCGTTCACCATCCTCCGGTACGGGATCCCGTACGGGCCGCGCATGCGCAGCGACCTCGTCATCGCGCGCTTCGTCGACAACGCGCTCGCGGGCCGGCCGATCACGATCGAGGGCAGCGGGCTGCAGTACCGGAACTACGTCTACGTCGAGGACCTCGCACGGGCCCACGTGCTCGCGCTCTCCGACGCCGGCGAGAACGAGGTGTTCAACCTCGAGGGCCCCGAGCCCGTGAGTGTCCGCCGGATCGCCGAGGCCGTCCAACTCGCGCTCGACCACCGGGTGCGGATCGTGCACGGACCGGCACGGGCGGGCGACTTCACCGGACGGGAGGTGTCGGCCGAGCGCGCCCGGACGCGTCTCGGCTGGGAGCCCCGGGTCGGCTTCGAGGACGGGTTGCGCCGCTACATCGAGTGGCTCGTCGACGAGACCGGCGAGGCTGCCGCTTCGACCATGAACGGGTGATGAGTCGGGGCCGGTCGCTGCTCCGGGGGACGGCGGCCGCGGCGGCCGTCCAGTTCGTTCCGAGCGTCGTCGCCCTCGGCCAGTGGACGCCGCTGCGCGCCCTGCCGGGCGGCTGGTGCACCTGGCGCGGACCCGACGCGCCCCGCGTGGCACTCACCTTCGACGACGGACCCGATCCGCGGACCACGCCGCGGGTGCTCGACCGCCTCGACGGTCTCGGGTTCGTCGCGACCTTCTTCGTCCTCGGCTCGC
>DASRHL010000086.1:0-6124 GCA_035650535.1 Acidimicrobiia bacterium | reverse complement strand
GCGACGGGTACCTACACGTACAAGGTGACCGGCAGCGAGGTCGTGACGCCCGACCGGCTGTCGATCGTCGACCAGACCCCGGGCCACACGATCACCCTCTTCGCCTGTCACCCGCCGGGCAGCTCCGCGTACCGCTACGTGGTCCACGGCACGCTGGCGAGCTGAACCCGAACGCCTCGCCTACCGGCGAGGAGGTCGGCTCGCTGCACAGCAGCGCACCTGCCATGCGGGCGCTCGCCTCCCGTCGGGCATCGGGTCAGCTCAGCCCGTCGACGAGCGTGGCGGCGGCGCTGGCGGCCAGCGCGACGACCGCGGCGGCGAGCAGGCCGCACGCGACGACGAGGAAGGCCCACCGGACGACGGCCGACGTCCGGCGGAGCCACCGGATCGAGCCGAGACGGGGGATCGGCCGCGCCCGGTCGGCGTCCCACCGCATGGCAGGCTGATGGCCGCGGTCCATCACGTCTCCGTCCTCCTCCGACGACATCGGGCTCGGCCTCGGGCCTCGGGCGGACCCTCCGAATGTACCGCCAAGTATCCGCCGTCCGACCGATCGGGGGAAATGCCGAAATGCCCGACGAGCCCGCCGCTCCGCCGGCGCCGCCCTGGGCATGGGCCGACGACGGGGCCGGGCGCCCGCCCGACGGTCCGGACGGCGCCAGGCGGCGTCGCCGGCCCTGGTTGCAGCGCGTCGGCGCGGGACTGCTCGTACTGCTCGCGGTGGCCGCGGTCGCCGCGGCGTTCATCCATGTCCCGTACCGCATCATCAGGCCCGGCTCCGCGACGCCGCTGGACCGCGACGTCGTCTCCGTGCAGGACGCGAAGACGTACCCGCACAAGGGCCGGCTGCTCTACCTCACGGTCCGCGTCACCCCGCGCGACCCGAACCTCTACGGGTTCCTCTTCGCGCACCTCGACAGCGACGCGTCGATCATCGGCCGCTCCGACTTCCAGGGTTGCGCGAGCGACTCCGAGAACCTGCGCATCTCGACCCTCGAGATGCGCGGCTCGCAGGACACCGCGAAGACCGTCGCGCTGCGCAGACTCGGGTACGCCGTCACCGACGACAAGAGCGTGACGACCATCGTCGACGTCCAGTGCAACGGACCCTCGGTCGGGAAGCTGCAGCTCGGCGACGTCGTCACGGCCGTCGACGGGCATCCCGTGAAGACGTCGGCCGACATCAAGCCGCTGATCGTCGCCCACCATCCCGGAGACCGCATCGCCGTCACCGTCGAACGTGACGGGGAGACGCACGTCGTCACGGTGACGGCGGGGACGCGTGATCACCACGCCTTTCTCGGGATCGCGTCGACCGACGTCGCCGAACACCACTTCCCGATCGACGTCAACATCGACACGCAGAAGGTGAGCGGCCCGTCGGCCGGGCTCGCGTTCACGCTCGCGATCATCGACGATCTGACCCCGGGCGACCTGACCGGAGGGCGGCGCGTCGCGATCACCGGCACCATCTCGCCGGACGGCAGGGTCGGGCCGGTCGGCGGCGTCGAGCAGAAGGCGGTTGCCGCGCGCTCGGCGGGCGCCACGCTGATGCTCGTGCCGCCCGAGGAGCTCGCCGACGCGAAGGCGCACGCCGACGGTATGAACGTCGTGAGCGTGCGCACACTGGACGACGCGTTGCAGGCGCTGCGCAAGGCGGGCGGCGACCCGCTCCCGGCGACACCGCCGCCGACCGCGCCCATCGCCGGCGCGAACGGATCGTCCCAATAGCATGACGCGGGATGGCTGACGAAGACCCGGTCGCCGCGAGCAGGGGACCGAGCCCGGTGGGCGCGGGCGGCCCGTCCCGCATCGCGCGGCTCGCACCCGGCGAGATCGCATCCCGAACGTTCGGGCGTGCCCGCAACGGCATCTCCGAACCGGAGGTGCGCGACTTCCTCCAGCGCATCGCGGGCGAGATCGTGACCGCGCGCGAGTACGAGCGGGAGCTCGAGGACCGTATCGCGCAGCTCGAGGAGCAGGTGCGCCTCGCGTCCGCGGCCGACCCGGCGGGCGAGGTGGCGGCGGCCGAGGCGCGGGCCGCCGAGATCCTGCACGAGGCCGAGGAGGCCGCCCGCGAGCAGGGCCGGGCGATGGTCAACGAGGCCCGCGCGGTCCGCAAGCGCATGCTCGAGGACGCCGAGCAGCGGCGGGCCACGGTCGAGGCCGAGCTGCAGACCCTGGGGGGCTTGCGGGCCGACCTGCGGCGGGCCTGCGACGCGCTCCGCGAAGCCCTCGTGGCCTTGGGTGCGCCGGAGCCGAAGGCGGCGCCCGCGCGCCCGCACCGGCCCGAGGCGCCGCGGGGCGCGGCGGCGCCCGCGGGCGAGGCCCGCAGCGAGCCCGCCTCGCGCGCCGCGTCGGTGTTCGCCCGGCTCCGGGGTGAGGAGCCGCCGCCCGAACCGGAGCCCGAACCGGAACCAGAGTCCGAGCCCGAAGCCGGATCCGAGCCCGTACCCGAAGCCGGGGCGGAGCCCGAGCCCGAACCTGCGGCCGAAGCCGGGGCGGAGCCCGCGCCCGAAGCCGGGGCGGAGCCCGCGCCCGGGGCCGACGCGGAGCCCGAGGCCGTCGCGGAGGTGCTCGTCGAGGACGTCGTGGCGGAGACGACGGTGGTCGAGGTGGTCGTCGAGGATCTCGAGATCGCGGAGGAGGTCGACCTGCCCGCCGGGGTCGCGCCCGCGGACGTGACGGTCACCGGCGACGAGCTCACGGCCCGGCGCCGGGCCCGCGACGAGGTGGTGGCCCCGGCGACCGAGGGACTGATGCGCCGCGCCAAGCGCATCCTGCAGGACGACCAGAACGAGTTCCTCGACGCGATGCGGCGCCAGAAGGCGAAGGTCGATCCCGACAAGCTGCTGCCGGGGCTCGAGCTCCAGGTCGCGGTGTGGGCGGAGGTGCTCTCACCGGCCGTCGACGCCGTCTACCGGGCCGGCCGCGAGACGGTCGCGCCGGGAACGCCGAGCGGCGGTGCGCCCAGACGTCTCGTGAGCGACCTCGCGGAGTCGTTGGTCGTCCCGTTGCGCGAGCGACTGTCGGCGACGGTTGCATCGGTGCTCGACGACGGACCGTACGAGCCGGTGTCGGAGCTGCACCGCGCCCTCGGCGCCGCCGTCGGCGCCCGGTACCGCGAGTGGCGTTCTCAGGATCTCGAGCCGCTCGTCGGCGACCTCCTCGCCGCGGCCTACGCACGCGGCGCGTTCGACGCCGCGCCTGCCGGTGCGCGCCTGCGTTGGATCGCCGCCGAGCCCGACCACTGCCCCGACTGCGACGACAACGCGCTCGAAACCACGGTCAAGGGTCAGCCGTTCCCGACCGGCCAGGCGCACCCGCCGGCTCACCCGGGTTGTCGCTGCATGGTCGCCCTGGGCTAGCGACCCGTTCAGGGCAGGAACCATCACTTAGGCTGCCGTCGTGAGCGAGCGTCGCGTAGCGGGCATCCCGCGGAGCAGCGAGCGGGGCCCGAGCGGCCCGGCGCGCAGCGCCGGGAGCGGGGCATAAGTGCGCGTGCCGACCGAGGAGCGACGCCGATTCCGCGTGCGCGGCTGGATGATCGCGGTCGTCGTCATCCTGATCGTGCTGCTGTTCAGCCTGCGCGGGTTGGCGGGGTTCTACGTCGACGCCCTCTGGTTCGACTCGGTCGGTCAGGGCGGCACGTGGGGCCGCCTGCTCGCCGCCAAGATCGTGCCGGCGACCGTCTTCACGGTCGTCTTCTTCCTGATCGTCTACGCCAACCTCCTCATCGCCGACCGACTCGCACCTCGGCTGCGCCCTCAGGGCCCGATGACGCCCGAGGACGAGATGGTCGCCCGCTACCAGCAGGTCACGGCCCGGTTCACGGGCCGGATCCGAATCGGCATCGCGATCTTCTTCGCGTTGATCGCCGGCATCGGCGTCTCCGCGCAGTGGAAGGAGTGGATCCTCTTCACGCACCGGGTCGACTTCAACGTCAAGGACCCGCAGTTCCACAAGGACGTCGGCTTCTACGTCTTCCAGCTCCCGTTCATCCAGTTCATCCTCGAGTGGCTGTTCGCCGGGCTCGTCATCGTCCTGCTGGTGACCGCCGTCGCCCACTACCTCAACGGCGGCATCCGGTTCCAGAGCCCGGTGCAGCGGGTGACGCCGCAGGTGAAGGCGCACCTCTCGGTGATCCTGGCCGTGATGGCCCTGGTCAAGACGGGCCAGTACTACTTCGGTCGCTACGAGCTGAACTTCTCGAGCCGGGGTGTCGTCGACGGCGCCGGCTACACCGACGTCCACGCGCAGCTCCCCGCCCTCGAGCTGCTGATCTTCATCTCGGTCGTCGCCGCCCTGCTGTTCCTCTGGAACATCCGGCGCCGGGGCTGGGTGCTCCCGGTGATCGCCGTGGGCCTCTGGGGCTTCATCTCGCTGATCGTCGGGACGATCTACCCGGCCGGCGTCCAGAACTTCAAGGTCAAGCCCAACGAGTTCGCGAACGAGTCGAAGTACATCGCCCGCAACATCGCGGCCACGCGCGCCTCGTTCAACCTCAGCTCCGTCGACGTGAAGCAGCTGCAGTTCTCGCAGCTCGGCTCGTCGGACGCCTCGGTCATCGACGCCAACCGGTCCACCATCGACAACGCCCGCCTGTGGGACCCGGACGTCATCGGCTCGACGTACCAGACCCTGCAGGGCCTCGCGACCTACTACCAGGTCAACGACGTCGACATCGACCGTTACAACGTCGGCGGCGAGACGACGCAGGTCGTCGTCTCTGCGCGCGACCTGAACAGCAACGCACTGCCGAGCCAGTCGTGGGTCAACGAACACCTCGTCTACACGCACGGCTACGGCGTGATCGCGTCACCGACCAACAGCGCGACGACGAGCGGAGACCCGAACTACTTCCTCAGCAACATCCCCGTCCGCCAGCAGGGGATCCAACTCTCAGACAAGGGCTCGCAGATCTACTTCGGCGAGAACCTGAGCGACTACGTCATCACCGACGCCAAGCAGGACGAGTTCAACTACGCCCGCCAGGGCACCAACGACGCGCAGACCCGCTACACCGGCAAGGATGGCGTGAGGCTGTCGAACATCGTCCGCAAGGCCGCGTTCGCGCTGAAGTTCTGGGACTTCAATCTGTTCGTCTCGGGCCAGGTCGACTCGAACTCGAAGATCCTGATGCGCCGCGACATCAAGGACCGGGTGCACAAGCTCGCGCCGTTCCTCGACTACGACGCCGACCCGTACCCGGTCGTCGTCAACGGCCGCACGCTGTGGGTGCTCGACGGCTACACGACCTCCGACAAGTACCCGTACGCGCAGAGCGAGACCGGCACCGGCGGCCTCAACAGCGACTTCAACTACGTGCGCAACTCGGTGAAGGTCACCGTCGACGCGTACGACGGCACGGTCAAGTTCTACGTGGTCGACAGCAAGGACCCGATCATCCGCTCGTACCGCGAGGCGTTCCCCGACCTGTTCACGAGCTTCTCGAAGATGCCCGCCGCGCTGAAGGCCCACCTGCGCTACCCGGAGGACCTGTTCAAGCTGCAGTCGGACGTGTTCTCGACCTACCACGTCACCAACCCGCGGCGCTTCTACAACGGCAACGAGCGCTGGTTCCGCTCGCCCGACCCGAACGCCGCGGTGTCGCTCGACACGACCGGGACGACCACCCAGCGGGGCACGCAGCGGGCGCCCCAGATCACGGCCACGACCAAGCGCCAGGATCCCTTCTACCTCTACATCCACCTCCCCGGTGACACCCAGAACAGCTTCCTGATCCTGCAGCCGTTCGTGCCGGTCTCGAAGGACAACCAACGCACGAACCTGTCGTCGTTCATGACGGCCAAGTCGGATCCGAACGACTACGGCAAGCTCGAGGCGTTCGTGATGCCCCAGGGCTCGAACGTGTTCGGCCCGGTGCAGGTCGCGAACCAGATCCAGAGCGACCAGACGATCTCGGCCCAGTTCACGCTGCTGGGCCAGGCCGGCTCGCAGATCAAGCGCGGGCAGATCCAGCTGATCCCGGTGGGCACCTCGATCGTCTACGTCCAGCCCATCTACGTGCAGCAGTCGACCAGCCAGGGCTACCCGCGGCTCAGCTTCGTCGTCGTGTTCACCCAGGGAAAGAACCCGGTCCTGGCCAGCACGGTCGACGAGG
>DASRHL010000085.1:0-6608 GCA_035650535.1 Acidimicrobiia bacterium | reverse complement strand
AAGACCGTCGTCGTCGCCGTCACCGACCGGGTCCAGCACCGCCGCTACGGCAAGACGCTTCAGCGGACCCAGCGGTTCTACGCGCACGACGACGCGAACGACGCCCGCGAGGGTGACCGCGTCCGCATCGCCGAGACGCGGCCGCTGTCGCGCCTGAAGCGCTGGCGGGTCGTCGAGGTGCTGGAGCGCGCCCGATGATCCAGCAGGAGTCGCGCCTCAAGGTCGCCGACAACTCGGGCGCTCGGGAGGTGCTCTGCATCAAGGTGCTCGGCGGCAGCCGCCGGCGCTACGCGGGCATCGGCGACATCTTCGTGGCCACGGTGAAGGATGCCGTGCCCGGGGCGGCGGTGAAGAAGGGCGACGTCGTCAAGTGCGTCGTCGTGCGGACCAAGAAGGAGCGGCGCCGCCCCGACGGCAGTTACATCCGCTTCGACGAGAACGCGGCGGTGCTGATCAACGACCAGATGCAACCGCGGGGAACGCGCATCTTCGGCCCGGTGGGCCGCGAGCTGCGCGACCGGCGGTTCATGCGGATCGTCTCGCTCGCGCCGGAGGTGCTGTGATGAAGCTGCGCAAGGGCGACCGCGTCCGGGTCCTGTCAGGCAAGGACATCGGCCGCGAGGGTGAGATCACACGGGTGATCCCCGAGCAGAACCGGGTGATCGTCGACGGCGTCAACGTCGCCAAGAAGCACCAGCGGGCGACGAAGGCGACGATGCAGGGCGGCATCATCGACAAGGACATGCCGATCCACGTGTCGAACGTCGCGATCGTGTGCGCGACCTGCGGTCCGACGCGGATCGGGTACCGCTTCGACGGCGACGACAAGATTCGAGTCTGCAAGAAGTGCGGGAAGGACCTTTGATGGCGACCGCGACCCGGGAGGCGCCGCGGCTCAAGGTCCGCTACGACACCGAGATCCGACCCGCGCTCCAGCAGGAGCTCGGTCTCGCGAACGTCATGCAGGTGCCGCGCCTCGAGAAGATCGTGCTCAACTGCGGGGTCGGCCGGGCGACGCAGCAGCAGTCGCTGCTCGACGGCGCCGTCAACGACCTCACGATCATCACCGGCCAGAAGCCGCTCGTGACGCGGGCCAAGAAGTCGATCGCCGGCTTCAAGCTCCGTGAGGGGAACGCGATCGGCGCCAAGGTGACGCTCCGCGGCGCTCGGATGTGGGAGTTCTACGACCGGCTCGTGAGCCTGGCGATCCCCCGTATCCGTGACTTCCGCGGCCTCAACCCGAACTCGTTCGACGGCCGGGGCAACTACACGTTCGGCGTCACCGAGCAGCTGATCTTCCCCGAGATCGACTACGACAAGATCGACACGGTGCGGGGCATGGACATCACGATCGTGACCTCCGCCGAGACCGACGACCACGGACGCGCGCTCCTGCGCGCGCTCGGCTTCCCGTTCCGCCGCGACTCGCAGGGGTAACCGCGATGGCAAAGAAGGCACTGATCCAGAAGCAGCAGCGCAAGCCGAAGTTCACGGTTCGCTCGTACACGCGGTGCCGGCGCTGCGGCCGCGCGCGCTCGGTGTACCGCAAGTTCGGGCTGTGCCGGATCTGCTTCCGCGAGATGTCGCATGCGGGGGAGATCCCCGGCGTCACCAAGGCGTCGTGGTGAGGGGGGGCCGCTCGTGACGATGACCGACCCGATCGCCGACATGCTCACCCGCCTGCGGAACGCCAACACGGCGTTCCACGACGACGTCGTCATGCCGTCGTCGAAGGTGAAGGAGGCGTTGGCGAAGATCCTCGTCAGCGAGGGTTACATCGAGGACTTCTCGGTCGACGACGACCCCGGCCGCCCCGGTCGGAAGCTCCGCATCGTCCTGAAGTACACCCCCGACCGCCGGCGCACGATCTCGGGTCTGCGCCGGGTATCGAAGCCCGGGCTCCGCGTCTACACCTCCGCGACCGACGTGCCACGCGTGCTCGGCGGCATGGGGATCGCCATCCTCTCGACCAACCAGGGCCTCATGACCGACCGCGAAGCGCGCCAGCGCCGGGTCGGCGGCGAGATCCTCTGCCACGTCTGGTAGGAGCACGCAGTGTCCCGAGTCGGCAAGCAACCCATCGCGATCCCGCCGGGCGTCGAGGTGACGATCGACGGTTCGCACGTCGTCGTGAAGGGTCCCAACGGCACCCTCGAGCACGACGCGCCGGAGTCGATCGGGGTCGCCCGTGACGGCGACCAGCTGGTCGTGACCCGCCCCGACGACGAGCGCGAGAACCGGGCCCTGCACGGCCTGACGCGCTCGCTCGTCGCCAACATGGTGACGGGCGTGTCGAGCGGCTTCAACCGCGACCTCGAGATCGTCGGCGTCGGCTACCGGGCCGTCGCCCAGGGCCCGACGCGCATCGAGCTGCAGCTCGGGTTCTCGCACCCGGTGCACTTCGACGCGCCCGACGGCGTGACCTTCGAAGTGCCGGCGCCGACCCGGATCACCGTCCGTGGAGCCGACAAGCAGCTCGTCGGCCAGGTGGCCGCCAACATCCGCAAGATCCGCAAGCCCGAGCCCTACAAGGGCAAGGGCATCCGCTATTCCGACGAGCGGGTGCTCCGCAAGGCCGGGAAGTCCGCGAAGTGACCACCGGCGACGAGCACGAGGTGCGTTGACGATGACGCTGCACAAGACCGAGGCGCGCGAGCGGCGGCACCGCCGCGTGCGCAAGAAGGTGCGGGGGACGGCGGAACGGCCGCGCCTCGCGGTGTTCCGGTCGAACCGGCACATCTACGCCCAGGTGATCGACGACGTGAGCGGCCGGACCCTCGTGTCCGCGTCGACGGTCGAAGCCGACGCGCGGGGTGGCGCGACCGCGACCGTCGAGGCCGCCAAGGCCGTCGGCCGGCGCGTGGGAGAGCGGGCCAAGGCGGCCGGCATCGCCACGGTCGTGTTCGACCGGGGCGGGTTCCGGTACCACGGTCGGGTCGCCGGGGTCGCCGACGGCGCCCGCGAGGCAGGACTCGAGTTCTGATGGGGAGCATCTGATGCCCGAAGGTCAGTACGAAGAGCGCGTGATCGCGATCAACCGCGTCGCCAAGGTGGTGAAGGGCGGGCGGCGGTTCTCGTTCACCGCGCTCGTCGTCGTCGGCGACGGCGAGGGCAACGTCGGGCTCGGCTACGGCAAGGCCAAGGAGGTGCCGGCGGCGATCCAGAAGGGGATGGAGGAGGCGAGGAAGAACCTCTTCGCCGTCCCGCTCGCGGGCTCGACGATCACCCACACGGTCCTCGGCGAGCACGACGCGGCGCGGGTGCTCCTCAAACCCGCCGCCCCCGGTACGGGCGTCATCGCGGGAGGCGCCGCCCGCGCCATCCTCGAGGCGGCCGGCGTGCACGACGTGCTCGCGAAGTCGCTCGGGTCGTCGAACGCCATCAACGTCTCGCGGGCGTGCATCAACGGGCTCCGCTCGCTGCGCCGCCCCGAGGACGTCGCCAAGCTGCGGGGCAAGTCGGCCGAGGAAGTGACGACGGTCGGGATGCTGCGGGCCTACCGCGAGCGCCAGGCCGAGAGCCGCCGGCCCGAGATGACCGAGGTCAAGTGACGATGGCCGGCTCGCTGCGGATCACGCTCGTGCGGTCGCCGATCGGCGCCAAGCCCAAGCAGCGGGGGACGCTGCGCGCCCTCGGCCTGCGCCGTATCAACCACACGGTCGAGCACGCCGACCGCCCCGAGATCCGGGGGATGGTCGCGAAGGTGCCGCACCTCGTGCGCATGGAAGAGGTCTGACGGACATGCCCATCAAGCTCCACGATCTGAAGCCGGCGCCCGGCTCCAAGCAGGAGCCGCGCCGGGTCGGGCGCGGCATCGGCGGCCGGGGCGGCAAGACCGCCGGGCGCGGGTCGAAGGGCCAGGGCGCCCGCGACAACGTCAAGCCCGGGTTCGAGGGTGGCCAGACGCCGCTGACCCGGCGGACCCCCAAGGCCAAGGGCTTCAAGAACCCGTTCCGGGTCGAGTACCACGTCGTGAACCTCGACACCCTCGAGGCCTTCGAGGCGGGCGCCGAGGTCTCGCCCGAGACGCTGCGGGCCCGCGGCCTCGTCGCCAAGCGGGGTCTCGTGAAGGTCCTCGGGCGGGGCGGGCTGGGCCGGGCGCTCACCGTGAAGGCGCACGCCTTCTCGGCCAGCGCGGTCCGGGCGATCGAGGCCGCCGGGGGGACGACCGAGGTGCTGCCGCCGCCCTGGGGCGACCGGCGGCCGCCGGCTCGCGGCAACGCCCTGACCAACCGGTAATCTGACCCGACCCGGTCCAGCCGCCCGGTCCTCCAGGAGGTCGCACCCCTCATGCTCTCCCGCCTGCGGAACATGTTCCGGGTGCCCGACCTGCGCAACAAGATCCTCTTCACGCTGCTCATCGTCGGCGTCTACCGGGTCGGCGCGCACCTCCCCGTTCCGTACGTCGATTTCAACGCCATCAAGCAGCTCCAGGACCAGTCGAACAACGCCGGCGTGGTCGGCTTCCTCGACCTGTTCTCGGGCGGTGCGATCACGAATGTCGCGATCTTCTTCCTGGGGATCATGCCGTACATCACGGCGTCGATCATCATGCAGCTCCTCGGCGTCGTCATCCCGAAGCTCGAGCAGTGGCAGAACGAGGGTCAGGTCGGTCAGAAGAAGATCACCCAGTGGACCCGATACGTCACGGTCGGGCTGGCCGTCATCCAGTCGACCGGGTTCGTCTTCGCGCTGCACCAGGGCAAGAGCGGCCTGCTCGGTTTCGCCGGGTTCCAGGGCAAGGACCTGATCCCGCACTTCGACGCCCCCAGGGCCGCGCTCATCATCCTCGTGTGGACGGCGGGCACGGCGCTCGTGATGTGGCTGGGGGAGCTCATCACCCAGCGCGGCATCGGCAACGGGATGTCGATCCTGATCTTCGCCTCGGTGGTGTCGCGCCTGCCCGCCCAGGGCGGCGCCATCTGGAGCCAGGGCTCGGCCCTCAAGTTCCTCGTGATCCTCGCGATCGGCATCGGGATGATCGTCGGGATCGTCTTCGTCGAGTCGGGGCAGCGGCGGATCCCGGTGCAGTTCGCGAAGCGCGTCGTGGGCCGCCGCATGTACGGCGGCCAGAGCACCTACATCCCGTTGAAGGTGAACCAGTCGGGCGTGATCCCGGTGATCTTCGCCAGCTCGATCCTCGCGTTCCCGGCGCTGATCGCCTCCGCGCTGGGCAACAACCTGACCGGCGTCCAGCAGTGGATCAACGACAACCTGGTCGCCCGTCAGAGCTGGTTCTACATCCTGTTCTACACGATTCTCATCATCTTCTTCGCGTATTTCTACACGGCGATTGCCTTCAATCCGCAGCAACAGGCGGATATCATCCGGAAACAGGGCGGCTTCATTCCCGGAATTCGTCCCGGCCCGGCGACCGAGAAGTACCTCGCGAAGGTGCTCAACCGCATCACGCTCCCGGGGTCGCTCTTCCTCGCGACGATCGCGATCGTGCCGCTGTTGGTCTTCGCGCTCTGGAACATCAGTCAATTCCCCTTCGGGGGGACGGCACTGCTCATCACCGTCGGCGTCGCGCTCGAGACGATGAAGCAGATCGACAGTCAGCTGATGATGCGCAACTACGAAGGGTTCCTCGCCTGAGCGAGCAGGCCGCCACGCGCGGCCCGCGGTTGCTGCTCCTGGGCAAACAGGGGGCCGGGAAGGGCACCCAGGCGACGCGCCTGGCCGAGCACTACGGCGTCGAGCACATCTCGACCGGCGAGATGTTCCGCACCGCCGCGCGCGAGGGCACGCAGTTCGGTCGCCTGGCCCAGCACTACATGGACCAGGGCGAGCTCGTACCCGACGCCATCGTGATCGGCGTCGTCGACGAGCTCTTCCGCCAGGACGACGGGCGGCTGATGGAGGCCGGGTTCGTCCTCGACGGCTTCCCGCGCACGCTGCGCCAGGCCCAGGAGCTCGACCGGGTGCTCGGCGCGAAGCGGCTCGACCGGGTCATCGACCTCGACGTCCCGACCGAGGTCGTGCTGCACCGCATCGCGGGCCGGCGGGTGTGCTCGAGCTGCGGTGCGAACTACCACGTCGACAGCCCGCCCGAGGAGCCCTGGGTCTGCGACGAGTGCGGCGGCGACGTGCTCCAACGCGACGACGACACCGAGGACTCCGTCATGCGGCGCCTCGAGCTCTACGAGCTGCAGACGCTGCCGGTCATCCAGTACTACCGGCGCCAGTCGGTGCTGGCCCACGTCGACGGCACCGGCGAGAGCGACGAGGTCTTCAAGAAGTGCCTCACCCTCGTCGACGACCGCTTCGACCCGACGAGTGCCTGACTCATGATCACCCGCAAGAGCCGGGACCAGATCGCGATCATGCGGCGGGCGGGCAAGGTCGTCGCGGAGATGCACGAGGTCTGCATCCGGGCCGCCAAGGTCGGCGCCACGACCCTCGACGTCGACGCCGCCGCCCGGGAGGTCATCGAGCGTCGGGGCGCCCGCTCGAACTTCCTCGGCTACCACGGGTTCCCGGCAGTGGTGTGCACGTCGCCCAACGAGGTCATCGTCCACGGCATCCCGAGCGACCGGGTCGTCCTGGAAGAGGGCGACATCCTCTCCATCGACTGCGGCGCCATCATCGAGGGCTGGCACGCGGAT
>DASRHL010000084.1:0-5111 GCA_035650535.1 Acidimicrobiia bacterium | reverse complement strand
GACGGCGCGATCATCAACTGGCTCTCGGCCGAGGACGTCCGCAAGGTCGTCCCCCACGTCGGCGAGGGCAAGGAGATCGTCGCGCGGATCTTCGTCCTCCCCGTCGAGGACCGCGAGGCGGTGCGTACCGTCGCGACCCGTTCCATCGCGGCCTACCTCAACGTGCCCGTGTACGCGGCGTTCCACGAGTGGCTCGGTCGCGGGGACGCGCTCGCGCCGATGTGGGCGGCGTGGCGGGCGGGCGACCGTGCCGCGGCGACCGAGGCGATCCCCGACGAAGTGGTCGACCAGCTCATCGTGCACGGCTCACCTGCGGACTGCCGCGCGCAACTCGCTCGTTACGCGGAGAACGGCGTGACGACCCTGGCACCGATGATCATGGGCGGCCTCGACGAGACGCGGCGCATGCTGCGCGAGCTCGCGCCCGGCCGTCCCTCGTGACCGCGGTTCACGAAGCGCGGCGCAACGGGACGGGCTCGGCCCGCTCCTCCGGCGTGCCGAGGAGCCGGACGACGACGTCGCGCAGGCGGTCGAGTGCCGCCGCCGCTGCCGCCCCGTAGGCGGGCGCGTTCGCAGGCGGCCGCCGCGCCGACGGGCGCAGCGCCAGCTCGCACGCGCCGGCGGACCACGCCTCGACCTCGAGGTCGACGCGGACCCGCCCACCGGGGCGGAGCCGCCGCCGGCGCGGCGTGAGCCGGCCGCGCCCGGCGCGGATGACGGCGAGGGGCGACGGCAGCGCGAGCCGGCCGGGCTCGACCGCGGCGACGGTCAGCGCGGCGCCGTCGGTCTCGACCGTGATCGGGCCCTCGGCGAGCAGCCAGCGGACGAGGTCGGCGACGACGAACGCGGGCGCGTCGACGCGCCGCGCGACGTACCAGGAGGTTCCCCCAACGGGTTCGTGCATGGCGGGCCTTTCCGGATCCGGCCAGACGGCGGGGTCGTGGGACACCAACCAGCATCGACACGCCGTGTTTCGCGGAGATCACCTCCCGACGACGGGAGGACGACACCTGGGTGAACGTCGCGAGGTCAGGCCGCGTGCTTCAGCTTGACCTCGTCGTGGCGGATCTGGGCGAGCCGCAGGATCGTCAGCACCCGGACCGCCAGCCAGCCCGGATCGAGCTGGCCCGGGGCGAGCGAGAACCGCGCCGA
Source organism: Acidimicrobiia bacterium (assembly GCA_035650535.1). Taxonomy (GTDB): domain Bacteria; phylum Actinomycetota; class Acidimicrobiia; order IMCC26256; family PALSA-555; genus DASRHL01. The sequence continues at coordinate 3,959 of DASRHL010000084.1, read as the reverse complement.
GGTGGGCGCGGCGTGGTGGTTGTTGTGGAGACCCTCGCCCGACGTGATGAGGGCCAGGAGCTGGCCGTTGGTCGCGGAGTTCGGGTAGGGACGGCGCCCGACGGTGTGGCCCACCGCGTTCACCGCGCCCGAGAGGCCGAGGTAGGCCACCGCGTGCACGCCGGCCGCGAGCAGCCCGGTCTGCCAGCCGAGGATGACACACAGCAGCGTGATCCCGATCGCGAGGCCGAGGGCGGCGTGGTCGAAGAACCACCGGTCGAGGCGGTCGGCCGGAAGGTCGCGCCCGTACTTGGGGACGGTCTCCCCGTCGCGGGCCCGGCGCCGGTAGAGCGCGGCGTTCGCGAGCTGTACCCGCCAGAAGCCCAGGACCGCCGGGCTGTGCGGGTCGTCGGCGGTGTCGGTGGACGCGTGGTGGCGCCGGTGCACGGCCGCCCACTCGCGCGGGCGCATCCCCGTCGCGATCCAGATGAACACCCGGCAGAACATCGCCACGGCCGGATGCACCGTGAGCGCCTTGTGGGTGACGCCGCGGTGCAGGTACACGCTCGTCACGAGGATGCCGAACTGCGCGACGAGGAGACCGACGACGATCCCGAGCAACGGGTGCATCGGCGAACAGTAGCGGGCCGCGGCCGCGTTACCAGGATGCGGGCCGGCGCGGCCGGGCCGCTACAGCCGGGCGACCTCCCGCCACCGGCCGAGGAGGGACCCGTCGCCGAAGATCTCGAGTCCTTCCGGGCCGCGCCGGTTGTGCACGAGCAGGAACAGCTCGGATGCCGGCCCACGGACGGCGACGTCGCCCTTCGTGTGCGCCCGCTCCACCTCGAAGCCGTCGCCGGTGATGCGCACCAGCCACTCGCCCTCGCGGTCGGTGCAGTGCAGGTGGAGGGTCGCGGCCTCGCCCGCGACCCGCTCGCCGAACGCGTGCGGGCCCATCACGGTGAGGAGCTCGTCGATGCCGTCGGCCGCCAGCGCGGCGTCGACCGGCGCGGCCTCCCCGGCCGCGAGCTGCGCGTCGACGCGGTGGATCGCGGCCTCGCAGGCCTGCCGGCGCTGCCAGAAGCCCGCCGTTCCCGCACCGGTTCCCTCGGTCACGAACGTCCAGAGCGCGACATCGGGCGCGACGCCGGCCAGCGCGTCGGCGAGGCGCTCCCCGCCGGCCCGCACGTAGGCGATGCGCGCGTCCGCGTCCTCGGGCGGACGCTCCAGCTCGCGGAACCGGATCTGCTCCGTGGCCCGCCGCTCGACGACGGTCGCGGCCCAGTTCTGCACCCGGCCGACATGGGCGAGCAGGTCGGAGACGGTCCATTCCGGGCACGACGGCACCGGCGCACCGGTTCCGGCCCGTTCCGCGGCGTCGACCAGCGCCGCGGTCTCGGCGCGGACCGCCGCCACGTAGCGCTCGGGGGGAAGCAGCGTCGGCGGCGGCTCCGCGATCACGGTCGCCCAGACTACGAGAACAGCGTCAGGGCCGAATCCCCGGCCGCATCGCCGCCCCCATCGCCGGGATCCGCGAGCTCGACGCGGCGGACGAGCTCGGGGCCGTCGTTGTCGGCGCGGCTCACGAGCGGACCGACCGGGTACGCCTCGAGCTCCTCGTCGGACGCCGGCACGAGCCAGCGGTCGAGCCCGGCCGGGTCGCGCCGTTCCCGGTCGAGCCAGGCGTCCCACGCCCGCTCGGGCAGGAGAACCGGCATGCGGTCGTGGAGCGGGCGCAACGTCGCGTTGGCCCGCGTCGTCACGATGGTGCACGTGCGGAGCCAACCGTCGGCGTCGGCGCCGTCGACGGGTCCGGTGCCGTCGGGAAGCCGCCAGACCTCCCACAGCCCGGCGAAGGCCATCGGCTCACCGTCGCGCCGGTGCACGAAGAAGGGCTGGCGGCGGACGCGGGTGGTGCCGGGCACCGGGATCTTCTGCCACTCGTAGAAGCCGTCGGCCGGGATGATGCACCGCCGGCGTTCGAACGCCCGCCGATAGGCGGGCCTGGTCGCGAGCGTCTCGGCGCGGGCGTTGATCTGGCGGTCGCCGACCGACAGGTCCTTCGCCCACGACGGCACCAGGCCCCAACGCAGTGGCGAGAGCACCCGGCGCGGTGCCTCGCCGGAGCGCTCGCGGACGACCGCCACGACGGCCCGCGGGGCGACGTTGTAGTGCGGCTCCTCGTCGGCCACCGCCACCTCGTCGACCGCGAAACGCTCCGCGAGGAGCGTGGGCGACGAGACGGCGACGAAGCGTCCGCACACGCCCGGCACCGTATCCGGGCGCCGGGCCGCACCGCGCGCTTGACACGCGCCCGCCCGGGGAGCACTATAAAACCGACCGTTCGGTTTTTTCGTTGCGGAGGCCGCCGTGCCCGACCCCCCCACCGAGCGCACCCCACCGGGGGAGCGGCCGAGCAAGGGCGCGCGGACGCGGCAGCGGATCCTCGAGCGGGCGGCCCCGGTCTTCAACCGGCGGGGCTACGCCGGCACCTCCCTCAACGAGCTCGTCGCGGCCACCGGCCTCGAGAAGGGCGGGATCTACAACCACTTCGGGAGCAAGGACGAGCTCGCCCTCGCCGCGTTCGACCACGCGGTCGCCTACGTCGCGGAGCGCAACGTGCGCACCCAGGAGGGCCTCGCCGGCCTGGACCGGCTCCTCGCGCTCGTCACGGCCTTCCCCCAGTGGGTCGACGACCCCGGCCTCCCCGGCGGGTGCCCGCTCATGAACACCGCCATCGACGCCGACGACACGCATCCCGAGCTCGCACGACGCGCGAAGGAGGCGATGGAGTCGTGGCACCGCCTGGTCGGCGCGATCGTCAAGGACGCGAAGCGCCGGGGGGAGATCGCCCCCGACGTCGACCCCTACGAGCTGGCGTCGATCGTGACGGGCGGGCTCGAGGGCGGTCTGATGCTGACGAGGATCACCGGTGACCCGGCGCACCTCGCCCGGATCGTCACGCACCTCGAGCACTCCGTGCGCGCGCTGCGGCGGGATGGCGCGTCGTGACCGTCGTCGCCCGATCCGGCGGGACCGGTCGCGACCCGGCGCGGCGTGCCACCGGACCGTTCACGCTCCGTGACGGCTCCCGGGTCGACGTCCGTCCGATCGAGCCGGCGGACGCGTGCCGGCTTCGGCGCATGTTCGAACGCCTGTCCCCCGCGAGCGTCTACTTCCGGTTCTTCGCGCCCATCCAGCGGCCCCGGCCCGGGCTCCTCGAGCACCTCGCGTCCGTCGACCACGACCGCCGGGAGGCGCTCGTCGCGGTCGTCGACGACGAGATCGTCGCGGTGGCGCGCTACGAGGGCGGCAGCACAGGCGAGGCAGCCGAGCTCGCGGTGACCGTCGAGGACGCGTGGCAGCGCCGCGGACTCGGCGCGTTCCTCAGCCGGCGTCTGGCCGGGCTGGCGCGCTCCCGCGGCTTCACCGCGTTCCGCGCGTCGGTGCTCGGCGAGAACCGCGCCGCGCTCGCACTCGTGCAGTCGCTCGCGCCGGACGCGGACGTCCGGTTCGGCTCCGGTCAGTACGGCGTCTACGTGCCCTTGCGGGCCGCCACCGACGAGCGGTCGCGCGTCCGGTAGACGAAGCGCAGCCCCGACCACGTGTCGTCGATCGCGGCGACCTTGTTGTCGACGAGTCCGTGCTCCAACCCGATCTCGCGGATCGGGTTCTCGCTGAGGTCGGTCGCGACTCCCGACGTGCGTTTCGGCCAGGCGATCCAGAGGCCACCGTCGGTGTCGAGCGCGCGCTTCATCGCCGGGAACCGGCGTGACAGCTCGGCGCGGCGGGTCACGAAGTAGACGACGACATCGACACGGCCGCGGGCCTGGGTGCGGAGATGGGCGCCGCGGGGCAGGGCGAGGGAATCGGTGAAGCCGTTCGGCGCCGCGACGACGGCGAGGCGGCAGCCTTCGCCGATGCCCAGCTTCTTGGTCAACGGTGTGCCCGAGTACCCCGCCACGGGGCCACGCTGCACG
>DASRHL010000083.1:0-5523 GCA_035650535.1 Acidimicrobiia bacterium | reverse complement strand
CCGCCTGCGTGCCCTTCCCCGAGCCGGGGGGCCCGACCAGGATCAGCCGGGAACCCGTGACCGCCCCCGTCGCCGTGACCGCCATCTGCGCATCCTGCCCACGCGACGTGACGACCGGACCACGGTTCCGTTACAGCCGTGTAACGCCCTGCTGAACGAGCAGGTCAGCCCCGGCGTCGCCTCGCCATCCAGGCATCCACCGTCGCCCGCTCGAGCGCCAGCGCGTCGTCGACGGTGAGCCCGGGCGTCCGGCGGAAGAGCGCGAGCAGGTCGCGCACGGTCTCCTGGTCGAGAGCACGGATGTCGGCCGCGAGCGCATACGTGAACGGCAGCAGCTCGTCGTGCGCGACGACGTGGTTGACGAGCCCGAATCGGAGTGCGTCGTCGGCTTCGAGGAAGCGGCCCGTGATCGCCAGCTCGATCGCCTTGCGTGCGCCGATCGCGCGCGGGAGGAACACGCTCATGCCCCACGCGGGGCGGAACCCGACCTTGCCGTGCGTGTCGGCAAAGCGGGCCCGCTCCGACGCGACGACGAGGTCGCAGCTCAGCACGAGCTCCAGCGCGCCGGTCACGCAGACCCCGTTGACCGCCGCGATCACGGGCTTCGGGCACGCGCGCACGACGGCGGCCGGGTCGGTGATCTCGTCGGCGCTCGACGCATCGCCTGCGGTTCCCGCCGCGATCTCCTTCAGGTCGACGCCGCCCGAGAACGCGGGATCGGTTCCGGTGAGCACGACGACGTCGACCGCGTCGTCGGTGCCCGCGTCGCCGATCACCTCCTTCAGGCGGATGCGCACCGCACGGCTGAGCGCGTTCCGGGCCTCCGGGCGGTTGAGCCGGATCGTGCGAACGCCGTCGGCGTCGGTGACGACGAGCTGCTCCTCGACCGGCGTCGGGGTGGTGTCGGCCATGGTCAGGACTCGATCCCGAGGCGTGCGTTGTCCCACGTGAGGATCCGCTCGTCGGGGACGATCTCGATCAGCTCCGACTCGACGGAGTAGTACTCGCGCGTCGCGTCGGGCATCCTCGACCGGTCGGTGCGATACGCGGCGTACTTGGCATCGAGCACGTCGCGCACGCGCGCGATCACCTCCTCGTCGTCGACGATGCGGGCCCGTCCCGTGAGGTGGACGGCCCGGAGCTCCGCCCACCGCTCCCCCGACTCGACGAGGAACGACACGCGCGGGTCCTTGCGGACCCGCTTCAGCTTCTTCGTGTGCGCCGGCGCGCTCACGTACACCTTCTCGTCGAGGGCGACGAACCACACGGGCAGCGCGATCGGCATGCCGTCGGACCGTAGCGTCGTGAGGATGCCGGTGTGCGCGCCCTCGAGCTCGGCCCACGCCTCCTCGCGGCTCAGCCGCACACTCCTGCGCTCCCCCGGCACGGCCGGCAGGCTACTGCGCCCGGCCGAGGATCAGGGCGCTGGTGGGCACCATGGTGCCGGCGGTGACGAGGACGTGCTCCACGTCGTCGGGCTGGTTCGTCGAGGTTCCCCGGATCAGGCGGACGCCCTCGGCGATCCCGTTCATGCCGTGGATGTAGGCCTCGCCGAGCTGACCGCCGTTGGTGTTGATCGGCAACCGGCCCCCGAGCTCGATGTTGCCGTCGCGCACGAAGTCCTTCGCCTCGCCGCGCCCGCAGAAGCCGAACTCCTCGAACTGCGGCAGCGCGAGCGGCGTGAAATGGTCGTAGACGATCGCGGCCTGGATGTCGTCGGGACCGAGGCCGGTGGTGTCCCAGAGCTGGCGGGCGACGAGACCCATCTCGGGCAGGCCCGTGATCGACTCGCGGTAGTAGCTCGTCATCATCTCCTGCTCGGGCGCCGCCCCCTGCGCGGCGGCCCGCACGACCACCGCCCGGTGCGGGAGGTCACGGGCCCGCTCGGGTGTCGTCACGACGAGCGCCTGGCCGCCGTCGCTCTCCTGGCAGCAGTCGAGGAGGCGGAGCGGCTCGACGATCCAGCGCGACTCCTGGTGCTCCTCGAGCGTGATCGGCCGCTGGTAGTACCACGCTCGCGGGTTGTTGGCCGCGTGCTTCCGGTCGGCGACTGCGATGCGGCCGAAGTCCTCGGTGGTCGCGCCGTACTCGTGCATGTAGCGCCGGGCGAACATCGCGACCCATTGTGCGGGCGTGAGAAGGCCATGGGGCGAGTACCAGGAGAAGTGCGCGTTTTCCGCGGTGGCCATGGGGGCGCGGTCCTGCACGCCCGCGCCGAAGCGGCGCCCCGACCGCTCGTTGAACGCCCGGTAGCAGACCACGTAGTCGGCCACGCCCGCGTTGACCGCGAGGACGGCCTGCTGGATGGTGGCGCACGCGGCACCGCCGCCGTGGTGGATGCGCGAGAAGAACGTGAGGTTGCCGATCCCGAGGTTCTTGGCGATCTCGATCTCGGGGTTCGTGTCGGCGCTGAACGTCACCATGCCGCCGACCTGCGCGGGCTCGATCCCCGCGTCCGCGATCGCGGCCTCGACCGCCTCCACCGCGAGGCGCAGGTCGGAGCGCCCCGAGTCCTTCGAGAACTCGGTCGCCCCGATCCCGACGATTGCGCCCGCGTCGCGCAGGTTCACGGCAGCACCAGGGTCACGGTGCCGGTCACGTGGTCGCCGAGCGAGTTCGAGCCCTTCACCGCGACCTCGACGACGGCGCCGTCCTTGCCGGTCACGGTGCCGGTCATCGTCATCGTGTCGCCCGGGTAGTTCGGCGCGCCGAGCCGGATCCTCACCGATTTCAGCAGCGCGTCGGGCCCGGCCCAGTCAGTCACGTAGCGGCCGACGAACCCGTTGGTCGTCAGGATGTTCATGAAGATGTCGGGCGAGCCGCGCTCGGTGGCCAGACCCGGGTCGTGGTGCACGTCCTGGTAGTCGCGCGACGCGATCGCGGTGGCGACGATGAGGGTGCGCGTCAGCGGGATCGCGAGCGGTGGCAGCTCGTCGCCGACGTTCACGTCGCCGGCGCGCAGCGACGACCGGGCCGTCACGTGTGAGCCTCCGAAGTCGCGATCGCGTCTCCGAGACGGGCGAGGGTCGCGCTGGCGCCGCCGAGCATGTCCTCGATCTGCTTGCCCCAAAGGAAGTACCGGTGGACCGGGTAGTCGACGTCGGCACCCATCCCGCCGTGCAGGTGCTGGGTGATGTGGACGGCGTGCTGGCCGCCTTCCGACGCCCACCACTTGGCGACGAGCACGTCGGTCGTCGCCGGGCGCCCGACCGACAGCTTCCAGGCCGCCTGCAGCACGGTGACGCGGATCGCCTCCGCGTCGATGTACGCGTCGGCGGCCTTCAAGGCGACGCCCTGGAACGCCGAGAGCGGCTTGCCGAACTGCACCCGCTGCGACGTGTACTCCGCGGCGTAGCGCAGCGCCTCCTCGCACACGCCGACCTGCAGCGCGGCGAGGCCCAGCAACGCGCGGTCGAGCATCCAGGCCACCGCCTCGGCGCCGGCGGGTGCGTCGCCTCCGAGCGGCTCGCCCGGTGCGCCGGCGAAGCGCAGGTGCGGGTGCACCTCCCGGTTGGTCGTGACCGCCCGCTCCTGCTCGACCCCCGCCCCGGCCGGGTCGACGAGGAACACGCCGATCGCGCCTTCGTCGTCGAGCGCCGCGGGGACGAGCACACGCGTGGCGACGTGCGCGTACGGCACCGACACCTTCAGTCCGTCGAGGCGCCACCCGGCTTCCGTGCGCGCGGCGCGGACCTGTGGCCGGAACACGTCGTTGACGCCGGGCTCGGCGAGTGCTGCGGTCAGCAACACGTCGCCGGCCACCACGGCGGGGAGCCAGGCGTCGCGCTGCTGGCGGCTGCCGAACTCGGCGATCGGCAGCGCGCCGAGCACGATCGTGGCCCAGATCGGGACGGGCGCGACCACGCGGCCCTGCTGCTCGAGGAGGAGGCACCACTCGACCTCGCCGAGTCCGCTGCCGCCGGCATCCTCGGGGAGCGCGATCCCGAGCAGGTTGGCGTCGGCCAGGGCGCGCCAGAGGTCGCGGTCGACGCGCTCCTCGGACGCCTCGACCGATCTCACCGTCTCCACGCTCACCGATCCCTGGAAGATCTGCTCCGCCAGATCCCGGACCGCGACCTGCTCCTCGCTCAGACGGAAGTCCATCTCTCCTGCTCTCTACTGCTCCGCTCACTGCGAGCCGGGATACCCGGCTCGCCGCCGCTCGCTCCGCGCGTTCCGCTCGCTCACCGCTCCGCGCTCTCCGGGACCGGGGCCGGGCGGAAGGCGGGCAGGGTGAGGTCGGGATCGTGGTCGACCCACTCGACCGTGACCGGCATGCCGACGCGGATGTCGCCGGGCTCGACGCCGACGAGGTCGGCCACCAGGCGGGTGCCCTCCTCGAGCTCGATCAGCCCGATCGGCAACGGGTAGTCGAACGCAGGCACCTGCGGATGGTGGTTCACGACGTAGCTGTAGAGGGTTCCGCGCCCGCTCGCCTCGACGACGTTCCACTCGTACGACCCGCACCGGTCACAGCGCGGCCGGGGTGGGTGGCGGAGCACGCCACATCCCGCGCACCGCTGGATCAGGAGACGGTGCTCACGCGCACCGTCGAACCAGAACGCGTTGTCGAGCGTGATCGACGGTCGTGGACGCAACGGGCGCGTCGCCGTGTCCCTCGCCGCGCCCGCGCCGGCGCCGCCGCGGCCCGTGCCGGGCTTGAACTTGAGCATGCGCCACAGCTGCGTCGCGACGAGCTCGCCGTCGAGCGTCGAGTACTCGATGCGCTGCGTGATGAAGTGCCCGACGCCGAGCGCGGTCTGCTTCTCCTCCGAGATCTCGTCGAGGACGGCCCGCATCTGGAGGTGGTCGCCCAGGTGCAGCATGCGGACGTACTCCTGCTCGCAGTTCGTCGCCACGACCGACGTGAAGCCGGCCTCGTCGAGCAGCGCGGAGACCTGCTCCTGGGGCGACGGACCGTCGCCGCCGTCCTCGTGCGCGCCCGGGCCGTGGTGGCGGCGGTAACCGCGCATCGTCCACGCCTGCAGCATCGTGGGCGGTGCGATGATCTCGCCGTGCACCGACGCCGCGGCCGCGGCGGCATCGGTGTAGACGGGGTTCTCGTCGCCCATCGCCTCGACCCAGTGGCGGATCATGGGCAGGTTGACGGGGTCCTGGGCGACCGCGGTCGCGAACTCGGTCCCCTCGAACGCCTTCAGCCGGGCGAGCAGCTCCGCGCCGTCCACGGGCGGCTCAGCGGGCGGCGCGGGCCATGCCCAGCCCGGCGGCGGCGACCATCTCGCGCAGCACCTCGACCACTCCCCCGCCGAAGGTGTTGATCTGCGCGGCGCGGGCGGCCCGCTCGACCTCGCCGTGCAGCACGGCGCCGGGCGAGCCGGCCGGCAGGTATCCGGCCGCGCCGAGGATGCCGAGGAACAGCCGGTACGCGTCGATCTGCGTCTCGACCCCGTAGACCTTCGACGCGCCGGCGTCGGCGGGGCCGAGCGTGCCGTCGGCGACCGCGGCGGCCATGCGCCAGTTGAGGAGCTTCATCGCCTCGAGCTTCGCATGGGCGCGGGCGAG
>DASRHL010000082.1:0-18878 GCA_035650535.1 Acidimicrobiia bacterium | reverse complement strand
GCGGCCATGGGCGTCGAGCTCGGTCCCGACGAGGTCGCCTACCGCTGCAACCTCGTGACGATCGACGACGCCGGCACGATGGTCGACTTCGCGGCGGGGCACATCACGAGCGAGCAGAGCCACCCGATCGTCGCCGCGCTCGACGAGGCGCTCGGCCATGGCCGCGACGGCGTGCACTTCCACGCCGGCGTCGAGTACCGGCACCTCTGCGTCGTTCCCGCGGCGTGGTCCGACGCCGAGTGCGTGCCGCCCCACGACCTCACGGGCCGGCCGGCGGTGCTGCCGAGCGGCCCCGCCGCGCCCGAGCTCGTCGCGCTGATGGAGGCGTCGCGCCGCGTCGTGCAGGCGGTGGCCGCGGAGGTCGGCGCGTCGGCGACGCAGATCTGGCTCTGGGGCCAGGGCCGGCGCCCCGCGATGCCGCGCTTCGCAGACCGGTTCGGCGTGGCCGGCCGCCTGAGCTCGGCCGTGGACCTCGTGCGCGGCCTCGGCGTCCTCACCGGGATCGACGTCGTCGACGTCCCGGGTGCGACCGCCGGCTTCGACAACGACTACGCGGCCCAGCGCGACGCGTGCCTCACGTCACTCGCCGACCGCGACTTCTTCCTCCTGCACGTCGAGGCGACCGACGAGGCCGGTCACCAGAACGCGGTCGGCGAGAAGGTCACGGCGCTCGAGCGTTGGGACGCCGAGATCATCGGGCCCGTGACCGACGCCCTCGCCGGCGAGCCCTACCGGTTGCTGCTCGTGCCCGACCACGCGACCCCGTGTGCACGGATGACCCACACGTCCGACCCCGTGCCCTACCTGCTGTTCGACTCGACCGTGCCCGGCCCCGGCGGCACCTACGACGAGCCGTCGGTGGCGGCGTCGGAGCCGGTCGTCGCCCACGAGCTCATGGCGCGCCTCCTGGCCTGACGACGGCCTGCCCCGCCGGGAAGCTCCCGACCGGGTGGATTGTTGAAGCGGGTACGGCAGGCCGTTACACTGTCGTGGTCTCGCCGCTCCGGTGCGGCATCCTCCGGCCCTTCACCGCCGGGACCTGCCGCGAGCAACGGTTCACCCGCATGCAGCCGGCGTGGCGCCCTTTTCTCGGCCGTGCCGTCCGCCCCGCCGGCCTCTCGACGGGGAATCCGGAGCCCGGCCACCGCAGCCCCACCGGTTGCGGCACCACGCCACCTCGAACGGGGGAGCGACCACAAACCATGAGCACCCAGGAGCTCGACCGGTCCGTGCTCGACGGCAAGGACCGCGAGGAGCTGCACGCGATCGCCGGTGCGATCGGGGTGAAGGCCCCGACCCGGATGCGCAAGGCCGACCTGATCGACGCCATCCTCGGCGCCGCCGGGAACGGCGCGGCCGCGACCGAGGCGCCGGCGCCCAAGCGGCGCACCGTCCGGTCCGCCCGCGCGTCCGAGCTCGACAAGGCATCGGTCGACGTCATCGCCGAGGAGGAGAACGCGCTCGCGGGCGCGGACGCCCCCGAGGTCGAGATCGCGCCGCGGCCGCGCCGGCGGAGCAGCGGCGCCGCCGCGGGCGACGGCGCGAACGGCTCGGCACCCGCCACCGCACCCGCGGCGAGCACGACCCCGACCGGTGCCGACCACGCGGCCGACGCGGCCGACGCGGCCGCCGAAGGCGACGGGGGCGGGCGCGCCTCCGTCGCGACCGCGCCGCCGGAAGCCGGGGTCGCCGTCGACCCGGAGGACGCCGCGTCCTCATTCGGCGAGGGCAACCAGCGCCGCCGGCGCCGCCGCCGCGGGCGGGGCGGTCAGCAGTTCGACAACGAACCGCGCCCCGGGCCGGAACCGCTCGGCGAGCCCATCGAGGTGCAGGGCCTCCTCGACCTGCGCGACGAGGGGTACGGGTTCCTGCGCACGACCGGCTACCTCGCCGGATCGAAGGACGTCTACGTCTCCGCGTCGCAGGTCCGGCGCTTCGCGCTCCGCAAGGGCGACTTCGTGCTCGGCTACACGCGGCCGGCGGCGAGCAACGAGAAGTACCCGGCGCTGCTGCGCGTCGACGAGATCAACGGCATGACGCCCGACGACGCGCGCGCACGCCCGCGCTTCGAGGACCTCACCCCACTGTTCCCGGACTCGAAGCTGCGCCTCGAGCTCGCCGACAACCCGCTCGAGATGACCGGCCGCATCGTCGACCTGATCTCGCCGATCGGCAAGGGTCAGCGCGGCCTCGTCGTCTCGCCTCCGAAGGCGGGCAAGACGACGATCCTGAAGCAGATCGTCTACTCCATCGAGCGCAACAACCCCGAGGTGCACCTCATGGTGCTGCTCGTCGACGAGCGCCCCGAAGAGGTCACCGACATGCGTCGTCACGTCGTGCGCGGCGAGGTGGTCGCGAGCACCTTCGACCGGCCGTCCGACGAGCACACCGCGGTCGCCGAGCTGACGATCGAGCGGGCCAAGCGGCTGGTCGAGATGGGCACCGACGTGGTGATCGTGCTCGACGGCATCACCCGTCTCGCCCGTGCCTACAACCTGTCGGCGCCGGCGTCGGGCCGCATCATGTCGGGTGGTGTCGACTCGACCGCCCTGTACCCGCCGAAGAAGTTCTTCGGTGCTGCCCGCAACATCGAGGAGGGTGGTTCGCTGACGATCATCGCGACCGCGCTCATCGAGACGGGCAGCCGGATGGACGACGTGATCTTCGAGGAGTTCAAGGGCACGGGCAACATGGAGCTCCGCCTCGACCGCCGGCTGGCGGAGCGGCGGATCTACCCGGCGATCGACGTGGACGCGTCGAGCACCCGGCACGAGGAGCTGCTGTTCGAGCGCAACCAGCTCAACCAGGTCTGGAAGCTGCGCCGGGTCCTGAACGCCCTCGACAGCGACGGCTCGTCGGGTCGTGGCCTCGAGCTGCTCATCGACAAGATGCGCACCACCAAGAACAACGACGAGTTCCTGGCCGAGATCGCCAAGGCGCCCAGCCCGGGGGGCTGAGCGGGAACAGCTTGGGATGGGCCGGCGTTGGGCCGAGTAACTTAGGGCGAGCGGCAGGCAGAGCGGAGTTCCCTCTATGAAAACCGACATCCACCCCGACTACGTCGAGTGCCGGGTGCACTGCTCGTGCGGCAACGAGTTCACGACCCGCTCGACCGTCCCCAGCCTCCGGGTCGAGCTGTGCTCGGAGTGCCACCCCTTCTACACGGGCAAGCAGAAGCTGGTCGACACCGGCGGCCGGGTCGAGCGCTTCCAGCGCCGTTACGCGAAGGCCCAGAAGAAGGGCTGACGCGGTGTCGTCGCCCGAGCCCCGCTACATGGGCGGGCAGGCGGTGGTCGAGGGAGTGATGATGCGCGGCGCCCGCACCTGGGCCGTCGCCGTCCGTGACCCCGACGGGCACATCGAGGTCGTCACCCACGACGCCCCCACCTGGTCCGAGCGGTGGACGAAGGTACCGGTCGTGCGCGGCGTGACCGCGCTCGCCGAGTCGCTCGGGCTCGGGTTCAAGGCGCTCGCGTGGTCGGCCGAGCGGCAGGTCCCCGAGGAGGAGCGGATCTCGTCGAAGGCCATGGGCTGGACCATGGCCATCGCGCTGATCTTCTTCACCGCCGTCTTCATCGTGCTGCCCAGCCTCGTGAACCGGGGCGTCACCGACGTGTTCGGCGTGTCCGGGTTCGCCTACCACCTGATCGAGGGGGCGATCCGGCTCGGGATCTTCATCGGCTACCTCGTGCTCATCGCCCAGCTCAAGGACATCAAGCGGGTGTTCGAGTACCACGGGGCCGAGCACAAGGCCATCGCCGCCTACGAGAACGGCGCCGAGCTCACACCGGAGTCGGCGCAGCGGTTCAGCACGGAGCACGTCCGCTGCGGCACCAACTTCCTGCTCACGGTGATGCTCGTCACGATCGTCGTCTACGCGTTCGTCGGCCGACCCTCGCTCCCGTGGCTCATCGCGTCGCGGATCATCCTGATCCCGGTCGTCGCGGGCCTGAGCTACGAGGTCATCCGGTTCGCGGCCAAGCACATGCAGAAGCGCTGGGTGCGCATCCTCATGCGGCCCGGCCTCGCCCTGCAGCGCCTCACGACGCGCGAACCCGGCCTCGACCAGCTCGAGGTCGCGATCGCGTCGCTGCGGGCGGCGATGACGGCCGAGCAGCTCGCCGAGGTCGCGTCCCGCTCCTCGGCTCCCGCCGTCGCCCCGGCTCCCAAGCCCGCCTTCGGCGCTGCCTGACCCCGCGCCTCCCGCGGGCCCGAGTGCTCTTACCTCTCTATATGCGCATGCCGTAACGTCACCTCGGTGAAGTTCGGGATCTTCTACGAGCACCAGCTGCCGCGGCCCTGGAGCGACGACTCGGAGTACGAGCTGCTGCAGCAGGCGCTCGAGCAGTGCGAGCTCGCGGACCGGCTGGGCATCGACTACGTGTGGGAGGTCGAGCACCACTTCCTCGAGGAGTACAGCCACTCGAGCGCGCCCGAGCTGTTCCTGGCCGCGGTGTCACAGCGCACGCATCGCATCCGCCTGGGTCACGGCATCGTGCAGACGCCGCCGCCCTTCAACCATCCCGCCCGGGTCGCCGAACGGATCGCGACGCTCGACCTCCTGTCCGGCGGCCGGGCCGACTTCGGGAGCGGCGAGTCGTCCTCGGAGGCCGAGCTCGGCGGGTTCATGATCGACCCGGAGGAGAAGCGGCCGATGTGGGAGGAAGGGCTGCGGGTCGCGCTCCGCTGCCTGACCGAGACGCCGTTCACCGGTCACCACGGCCGCTACGTCACGATGCCGCCGCGCAACGTCGTCCCGAAACCCCGGCAGAAGCCGCACCCGCCCGTGTGGGTGGCCTGTAGCCGGCGCGACACGATCCACCTCGCGGCGCGCCACGGGATCGGGGCCCTCGCGTTCGCCTTCATCAACCCCGAGGAGGCGCGGCACTGGATCGCCGACTACTACGGCACGCTCGCGAGCGACGAGTGCGTCCCGATCGGCGACGCGGTCAATCCGAACGTCGCCATCGTCACCACGTTCATGTGCCACCCCGACGAGGCGGAGGCGATGCGGCGGGGACTCGAGGGCGCCAACTTCTTCGGATACTCCCTCGCGCACTACTACGTGTTCGGGCGCCACCGGCCCGGCCGCACCGACGTGTGGTCGGAGTACGAGGCGCGGCGCCGGGAGCACGGGTACGACCCCGACGCGGTCGAGGCGGCCCGGGTGCACGGCGACCGCCTCGGCGCCAAGGCGGTGCAGGACGGCGTCTTCGGTCTCAGCGGCGCGATCGGGACGCCGGCGCAGCTGCGCGACTACTTGCGCCGCTACGAGGAGTGCGGCGTCGACCAGGTCATCCTCTGCGGCCAGACCGGCCGGAACCGCCACGAGCACATCATGGAGAGCCTCGAGCTGTTCGGCGCCGAGGTGCTCCCGGAGTTCGCCGAACGCGACGCGCAGGCGTCCGCCCGGAAGGCCGAGCGGCTGCGGCCGGCGATCGAGGCGGCGCTCGCCCGCAAGCCCGCCGCCGACCATCCGGCGCTCCCCGCCGCCGACTACGACTTCCCGGCGATCCCCAGGGACCTGGCGGATCGCGCCGGCCTCGACGAGTTCCACGCCTTCCTCGACGGCTTCGCGGACCGGGCCGCCACCGGCGGCGCCGACGAGCTGCACGACCTCCTCGACCAGGAGCCGTGATCGCGAAGCGCTGAGACGGGCTTCACATCCGGATCACACTGCGGGTGGACGCTCGCCGCGTGTCGAAGCGCGACGTCGCCCATGTGCTGCGGCGCCTCTCCATCGGAGTCCACCCGCGGCTCGTCGCGACCCTCGACTCGGCCGACGCCGCGGTCGCCCGCGCCCTCGACCTCTCGGCGCCGGCCCCCGCGCCGCTCGACTTCCCGGCGCCGACCGACTTCGCCTCGGCCCGTGAGATCCGCCGGATCGTCGAACCCGTCACGTGGTGGCTCGAGCAGATGCGCTCGAACCCCCGGCTGATCGAGGAACGGCTCGTCTGGTTCTGGCACGACCACTTCGCCACGAGCCTTCAGAAGGTGCGCGTGCCGTACCTCATGTACCAGCAGCAACTCACGATCCGGAAGCACGCGACCGGCAGCTTCGCCGAGCTGCTCCACGCGATCGCGAAGGATCCGGCCATGCTGCTCTTCCTCGACGGCGTCACGAACTCCGCCCGGAAGCGCAACGAGAACTTCGGTCGCGAGGTGATGGAGCTGTTCACCGTCGGTCGCGGCCGGTACACCCAGGACGACGTCGTCGCCGCGTCCCGTGCCTTCACGGGATGGGTCGTCGACATTCCCGGCCGGCCCGGGCTCGAACGCGCGGCCGCGTTCGGGATCCCGCCGTGGCAGTCGGGTCTGGTCCCACGCCGTCACGACGCGGGTGTGAAGACCCTCCTCGGCCGCACCGGTGCGTTCGACCTCGACGGCGCGCTCGACGTCCTGCTCGACCACCCTGCAACGGCACCGCGCATCGCGGCCAAGCTCTATACCGAGCTGGTGGGTTCCGCACCCGACGAGCGGACGGCAGCGCGGCTCGGCACGACGTTGCGCGACCACGACTGGCAGGTGATGCCGGTCGTCGAGACGATCGTGCACGACCCGGCGTTCACGAGCCCTGCTGCCCGGGGCGCCAGGGTGCGGACGCCGGTCGAGAAGCTCGTCGGCCTGATGCAGGCGTTCCCCGAGTCGCTCCCGCCGGGGACGGCGGCCGCCGCGGGCCGGGCGCTGCGCACGATCGGCTACGTGCCGTTCGTGCCACCGAACGTCGGCGGCTACCCGAAGGGCACACGCCTGCTCGGCCCGCACCAGCTCGTACACGCGTTCGACCTCCTGTCGGTGTTCCCGACCGCGCCGAACGTGCCGCGCCGTGTCGACGATCTGTTCGCCGCGCTCGGGCTCTACGGCGTGAGCGACCGGACGCACGCGGTCGTCTCCGCGGAGCGCGATCCCGGTCGACGGCTCGCGCTCGCCGTCGCGTCGCCGGAGTACTCCGTTGGGTAAGGGGGTCAGCGCCGGGCCCGTCTCGCGGCGGCGGTTCCTGGCCGGGATCGGCGCGGTGGCGAGCGTCGCCGTCGCCGGACGTGCGCTCGACGTGTGGGCGCCGGCGCGTGCCACCGCCGCGGCCGCGCCGAAGCTCGGACCCGGCGCTCCGGGTCGCACGCTCGTCGTCGTCGAGCTGGGCGGCGGCAACGACGGCCTCAACACCGTCGTCCCCTACGCGGACCCGCTGTACGCGCGGCTCCGGCCGACGCTCGCCGTCGCCGACCCCGTCGACCTCGACGGCGCGATCGGCCTCGACCCGCGGCTCGGCAAGCTGGCGGCGCGCTACCGGGCCGGTCAGGTCGCGATCGTCGAGGGCATCGGCTATCCCGACCCCGATCTGTCGCACTTCGCGTCGATGGCCGTGTGGTGGAGCGCCGACCCGGAGCAGCGGGGCAGCACCGGGTGGCTCGGCCGTTACCTCGACGGGACGGTCGGCTTCGGGGATCCGCTGGCCGGCGTCGTGATCGGCACGGGCCCGTCGCCCGCGCTGCTGGGCGAGCGGTCGTTCTCGACGACCATCGCCGACGGCGGCGGCCTGCAGCCTCGACCGCCGGCGTGGATCGACCGGCCCGGCGACCTCGTCGCGGCATGGTCGAGGTTCGCGCCCGCGCGTGTGTCCACACGCACGCTCACCGGGCAGGTGGAGCGGGCGATCCGGCTCACGGACGACGCCCGCGCCCGTCTCGACCGGGACCTCGCGGGTGCGGCGACGCCCCCGGCGCCGGCAGCCGACGGCCGTGCGACGGCCGAGGCCGTCGTCAGCGACCTCACACTGGCGGCGCGCCTGGTGGCGTCCCCGGACCCGCCGCGCGTCGTCTACGTCTCGACGTTCGGCGACTTCGACACCCACCAGGGGGAGGCCCAACGCCATCCCGCCCTCGTGGCGCAGCTCGACGCGGCGGTGGACGCGTTCTTCACGACGCTCGAGTCGAGCGGCGCCGCCGACCGCGCCGTGCTCATGACCACGTCCGAGTTCGGGCGCCGCCCGGCCGAGAACGGGAGCGGCACCGACCACGGCACGGCGGCCGCCCACTTCGTCGTGGGCTCGAGCGTGAAGGGTGGCCGGTACGGGGAGCCGCCGTCGCTCTCGGCGCTCGACCCGAACGGCAACCCCACGATGACCGTCGACCTCCGGAGCTACTTCGCGGCCGTGCTCGAAGGCTGGCTCGGCGTCGACCCGGAGCCCGTCGTCGGCAGGGGCTTCGCCCCGATCCCGCTGTTCCGGTAGCCGCCCCGGCGCCGGGCGAGGCGTGCGAAAGGCGACCGGTAGCCTGAACCGGATGTTCGAACACCTCGCCGACCTCGAGACCGAGCTCGAGAAGCTCGAGTCGCGCCTCCCGGAGATCTTCGCCTCCGGTGACCAGTCGGCCGCGCGAGAGGCGGGGCGCCGTCACGCCGAGCTGAAGCCTGTCGTCGACGCGTATCGCGAGTACCGGGCGACCGAGGGTGACCTCGCGGACGCCAACGCGATGCTCGTCAACGAGACCGACCCCGAGATGCGCGAGTTCCTCCGCACCGAGCTCGAGGAGAAGGAGTCCCGGCGGGCGTCGCTCGAGGCGACGCTGAAGGAGCTGTTGATCCCGCGCGACCCGAACGACGGCCGGAACGTCATCGTCGAGATCCGGGGCGCCGAGGGCGGCGAGGAGGCGAACCTGTGGGCGGGTGACCTCTTCCACATGTACGAGAACTACGCGAAGCGCCACGGGTGGAAGCTCGAGGTCCTCTCCGGCCAGCCGTCGGACATGGGCGGGTTCCGCGAGATCTCGCTCGTCGTCAAGGGCGACGACGCATGGTCCCGCCTCAAGTACGAGGCCGGGCCGCACCGGGTGCAGCGGGTCCCGGTCACCGAGAGCCAGGGGCGCGTGCACACGAGCGCGGCGACCGTCGCCGTCCTGCCCGAGGCCGAGGAGGTGGACGTCGACATCGATCCCAACGACCTCGAGGTCGACGTGTACCGGTCGAGCGGTCCGGGCGGCCAGAGCGTCAACACCACCGATTCGGCCGTCCGCATCACACACAAGCCGACCGGCCTCGTCGTCACGTGCCAGGACGAGAAGAGCCAGCTCCAGAACAAGGACAAGGCGCTACGGATCCTGCGGTCGCGGCTGCTGCAGATGGAACGCGAACGCCAGGAGGCGGAGCTGTCGTCGACACGCCGGAGCCAGGTGAAGGGCGGCGGGCGGTCCGAGAAGATCCGGACGTACAACTTCAAGGAGAACCGTGTGACGGACCACCGCGTCGGGGTGACCGTCCACGCACTCGACCAGATCCTTGCCGGCGGAGAGCAGCTCGACGAGATCGTCGACGCGCTCACCGCGGAGGAACGCGCGGAGCAGCTCGGTGAGCAGGGCGGCTGACGCGGCTGCCCTCTTGACGTGGCACGCGCTCCGCGTTCTCGTCGAGGGTGAGCTGACGAGCGCGGCGGTCGCGTCGCCGGACGCCGACGCGCGCTGGATCGTCTCGGAGGTGTCGGGCTACACGCCGGCGGAGTTGGCGACACACGAGCGCGCGGAGACCGCACCCGCGGTCGCGGTCGAGCGTGTCCGCCGGCTCGCAGCGCGGCGAGCGCAGGGCGAGCCGCTGCAGTACGTGCTCGGCGCGTGGTCGTTCCGCGGGATCGACCTGATGGTCGACCGGCGCGTGCTGATCCCCCGACTGGAAACCGAGGTCACCGCGCAAGTGGCGATCGAGGAGGCCGAACGACTCGGAGCACGGCGCGGTCGTCGCGATCCGTGGTCGGCAAGCGCGACCGCGTACGCGGTCGCCGATCTCGGGACGGGTTCGGGTGCGCTCGCACTGTCACTCGCGAGCGAGCTCCCCGACGCGGAGGTCTGGGCCGTCGACGCGAGCGCCGACGCGTTGGCGGTCGCGCGAGCCAACCTCTCCGCGATCACCTCGTCAGCTGCGGTGCGCGTCCGGCTCGCGCAGGGCGACTGGTTCGAAGCGATGCCCGACGAGCTTCGCGGCACGTTGCGCGTGGTCGCTGCGAATCCGCCGTACGTCGCGCGGAAGGAGCTCGACGACCTGCCTCCGGAGGTCGCGCACCACGAGCCGGTCGACGCGCTCGTCGCCGGCGAGACCGGGCTCGAGCAGATCGAACGCATCGTCGCGGACGCGCCGCGCTGGTTGGACTCCGAGGGAACACTCGTGTGCGAGCTCGCGCCCCATCAAGCGGAGGTTGCCGTGTCGATGGCATGTGACGCCGGCTTCGTCGAGGTCCACGTACGGCGGGACCTCGCCGGCCGTGACCGCGTACTCGTCGCCCGGCGCGCCGCGCGCCCGACCCTCGCCGAGGAGCAGAACCGTGGCGGATGAGCTCGATGTCGACGCGATGCTGCAACGATTCCGCGACCGCGCCGCGGCGGTGCGCGACCGACCACTCCCGCCCGTCGCCGGCCCCGAACGTCAACGCTTCATCGAGAACTCGCAGCTCGACTTCCAGGACTTCGCGATCATCGGCGACGCCACGTGGGAGTTCGTCGACGGCGTGCTCACCCTCCGCATCGACCTGCGCCCGCGATCCTGACCCGCCCCCGGGCCGGCTCACCACCGGTCGTCGGGTCGCTCGTTCGGATCGAGGCGCATGAGGATGGCGCGGTCGACGGCCATCCACACGGTCTTCGAGAACGGGTAGTAGACGATCGGGACCACGACGACGATCGGAACGAGGACCGCGAGCAGGGGCAGCACCGGGATGTGGGGTGCGGTCGCGGCCACCAACGCGACGAACACGACCGCGAAGACTGCGCCCGTGACGATGATGTTCACCGCGAGTGCGCCGGCGAAGTAGCCCGACTCGCGCTCGAAGTGCAGGCGGCAGCGCGGGCAGTCGGCGACGAGCGTGAAGTACCGGCGGAACAGATGCCCCTGCCCGCACCGCGGGCAGCGGCGGGTGAATCCCCACCACAGGGTCCGGCCCCGGGTCGGGGCGGGCGGGATCGTCACTGCGACAACGTAGGTGCTGCAACGGTTTCCGGTCGCAATGTGACCCCGAGCACTGTGCGTGGTCACCGCGCTTGCACTCTCCGTGGTCGATTCCTATGATCTCTCTCAGCGGGAGTGGGAGGCAGCGACCTCCGGGCGGCAGTTCGGTCACCGAGGCCCGGGGCGAGCCAGTGGTGAGACCGGCCCATTCGTGAAGCGTTCCGGGATGGCAGCTCGGAACGGCAACGACAGGGCAGGGGCAGGGCACCATGGCAGGGACCTTCGGTTCGCGTTTCACTCGTTCGTCTGCGCGCGCAGCGCGGTCGGACGCACCCCCGACATCGCGCAGAGAGCGGCGACAGCGTTGGCGGAAGATCTGCGCGGGCGCCGCGCTCGCGCTCGTCGTCCCGCTGTCGAGCGCGCAGCTGGCCCTCGCGGCGAGCGACTCGACGAGCACGACCTCGTCGACGACGGCGCCCGCGAGCGACACGACGTCGACCACCACTCCCGCTGCCACGGACACCACGTCGACGACCACTCCCGCGAACGACACGACCACCCCGACGACGACCACCACGACGCCGGCGCCCGCGGGCCCGACCGTCACGCTGCTCGTCAAGACGAAGAGCGGGCTCTCCGCGAGCGAGCAGGCCGACGCGATCACGAGCCACGGCGGCACCGACGTCGACGCGGTCGACGCGCTGCACCTCCACGTCGTCGCCGTGCCCGCTGCAGACGCGATGAGCGCGCTCGCCGCGTACCAGGCCGACGCGAACGTCGCGGCCGTATCCGTCGACAACACGCGCGCCGTCGAGAGCATCACGAGGAGCGACGCGACCGACCCGGCGTACGCGAGCCAGTGGGCGCTGTCGAAGATCGGGTGGGACCAGGTCCACGGGGAGCACGACCCGACGGGGAGCGCGACGCTCGCGGTCCTCGACACCGGTGTCGACGCGTCGACGCCCGACCTCGCCGGTCGTGTCGTCGGCGGTTGGTCCGCGTTCGGGACCGACCCGGGTGCGGACGCGAACGGTCACGGCACGCACGTCGCGACGATCGCGGCGGCGAAGGCCGACGACGGCAACGGCATCGCCGGCGTCGCGTACAAGGGCGTGAACGTCATGCCGGTTCAGGTGCTCGGCGCCGACGGGACCGGGAGTGACTCCGACATCATCAACGGCCTCGTCTACGCGGTCGACCACGGCGCGGACGTCGTGCTCATGGCGTTCAGCAACCCGGGTGAGAGCGCGGCGCTGCAGGACGCGGTCGACTACGCCTGGGCGCACGGGGTGGTCGTCGTCGCAGCCGCCGGCAACGACGCGTCGGCGACGCCGACGTACCCGGCCGGTCTCGCCAAGGTCGTCGGCGTGGGCGCCACCGACCAGAACGACGCGGCCGCCACGTTCACCAACACGAGCGACGCCGTGTTCGTCACCGCGCCCGGCACGGACATCGCGGCATCCGACGCGGCGGGTGTCACGAACGTCTCGGGCACGTCGGCCTCGGCCGCGATCGTCGCCGGTTCGGCGGCGCTGCTGAAGGCGGAGGACACGAGCGCGTCGCCGGCGACGATCGTCGGCCGGATCGCGCGCAACGCCGACCCGAACACGGGTATCGGCGGCAACGGTCGCGTCAACCTCGGCCGCGCGGTCGGCGACACGGCGACCGACGGTGTCACCCCGGCCGGTGTCCCCGGCGGAGGCGGCCCCGTCGTCGGTCCGTACGTCGCCGACTCGCTCACCGCCGTGAGCGTCGGTACGCAGTCGCCGAATCCGGTGACGCAGGGCGGCAGCGCCACCTTCCCCGTGAATGTGACCAACTCGAGCGGATCGACCAGCGCAGTCGTGTCCATCACCAACGTCACGGGCCTGCCGTCTGGTGCGAGCTGGAGCTCGTCGAGCTGTGTCGTGGCCCCAGGGGACGGAACGTCGCACAACGGCCTGCTCACGCTCAACGTCACGACGTCCGCGTCGACTCCAGTCGCCAACACTTCGTTCTCCGTGACCGTCACCCGCTGGACGAACACCTCCCCGCCCTGCAGCGGCACCACCCGCGACACGTTCACGACGAGTGGCGCGCAGAACGGGACCCTCTCGGTCGCGGCCGCCTCGCCGACGAAGCTCGCGATCACCGCCGTCAACGGCGGGACCAACCCGACGGCCGGCACCGCGTTCAGCGTGACGGTGCAATCGCAGACCTCGGGTGGCACGGCCTCGAACGTCACGACGGCAACGGGCGTCTCGCTCAGCCTCGCCACCGGCACGGGCACCCTGAGCGGCACGTTGACCGGGACGATCGCCGCCGGTGCCAGCAGCACGACCATCTCCGGCGTCCTCTACAACAAGGCCGAGAGCGGAGTGTCGCTCACGGCGACCCAGACCAGCGGCACCCCGGCGCTCACCGCGGGGACGAGCTCGACGTTCACGGTCAACCCCGGCGCCGCGAGCAAGCTCGTGTTCGGGCAGCAGCCGACGAGCGCGACCGGTGGCGCGACGATCAGCCCGGCCGTGACCGTCCGCGTCCTCGACGCCAACGACAACCTGACGACGAGCACGGCGACCGTCACGATGGCGCTCGGCTCGAACCCCGGCGGGGGCACGCTCTCGGGTACGACGTCGGTCGCCGCCGTCGCCGGAACCGCCACGTTCTCCAACCTCTCGGTCGACAAGCCCGGCACCGGGTACACGCTCGCGGCATCGAGCACCGGGCTCACCGGTGCGACGAGCTCGGCCTTCGACATCTCCGTCGGCCCGGCCGCGAAGCTCGCCTTCGTCCAGCAGCCCTCCAACGCGACGGCGGGCACCGCCATCTCGCCGGCGATCACGGTCCAGGTGACCGACCTCGGCGGCAACGCCGTCTCGAGCTCGGCCACGATCAACATGGCGATCGGCACCAACCCCGCGGGCGGCACGCTCGCCGGGACGACGTCGGTCGCCGCCGTGAGCGGCCTTGCCGCATTCTCCGACCTGTCGATCAACAAGTCCGGCACCGGCTACACCCTCACAGCGTCCAGCTCGGGCTTGACGTCGGCGACCAGCAGCACCTTCAACATCACCGCCGGGACAGCCCACCACATCTCGTTCGGCACCCAGCCGTCGAACACCGCCGCCGGGAGCTCGATCTCGCCCGCGGTCACTGTCCAGGTCAGGGACGTGAACGACAACGTCGTGACGTCCGACAGCTCCACCCAGGTCACCATCGCGCTCGGCAACAACCCCGGCTCGAGCACGCTCGGGGGCACGCTGACCCAGACTGCGGTCAACGGCGTCGCGACCTTCAACAACCTCTCGCTCAACAAGACCGGGAACGGCTACACGCTGACGGCATCGGCCACGCCGCTCAGCGGCACGACCAGCAACTCGTTCAACATCACCCCGGGCGCGGCCAACAAGCTCGTCTTCGTCCAGCAGCCGACCAGCACCACCGGCGGCGCCACGATCACCCCGGCGGTGACCGTCCAGATCCTCGACGCCAACGACAACCCGACCACGAGCACCGCGACCGTCACGATCGCCCTCGGCTCGAACCCCGGCGGCGGCACGCTCTCCGGCACGACGTCGGTCGCGGCCGTGGCCGGCACGGCGACGTTCGGCAACCTGTCCGTGAACAAGGCGGCCTCCGGCTACACGCTCGCCGCGTCGAGCAGCGGGCTCACGGGCGCGACCAGCACCAGCTTCGACATCTCGGTAGGCCCGGCCGCGAAGCTCGGCTTCGCGCAGCAGCCGTCCAACGCGGTTGCCGGCGCGGCGATCAGCCCGGCGGTCACCGTCCAGGTGCAGGACGCCGGCGGCAACCTCGTCTCGTCGAGCACCGCCACCGTCACGGTCGCCTTCCAGGTCAACCCGGGGGGTGCGGGCACGCTCTCGGGCACGCTCTCGCAGGACGCGGTCGGCGGCGTCGCCACCTTCGCGGACCTCTCCGTGAACAAGGCCGCGACCGGGTACTCCCTGGCGGCCTCGAGCGTGGGCCTGACGGCGGCAACGAGCGGCACCTTCAACATCACCGCGGCGGCTCCGGCGAAGCTCGCGTTCACGACGCAACCGAGCGCCACGAACACCGCCGGGACCGCGTTCGGCACGCAGCCGGCCGTCACGGTCCAGGACGCGTTCGGCAACACCGTCACGACCGACACCAGCTCGGTGACGCTCGCGATCACGAGCGGGACCGGCACCAACGGCGCGGCCCTCACCTGCACCGCGAACCCGAAGGCGGCCGTCGCCGGCGTCGCCACGTTCGCCGGCTGCCAGATCAACCTCGTCGGCAGTGGCTACACGCTGACGGCGACCGACGGTTCACTCACGTCCGCGGTGAGCAGCGCGCTCACCGTCAACGCGGGCACGGCGGTGAACGGTGACGGAACGATGACCGTCGCGCCGACGTCGGTGACCGCCGGCTCCACCGGCAACAACTTCACCTTCACGTTCACCGCTCCCGCGGCCCGCGACTTCAGCGCGGCGTCCTATGTCACCGTGACCGTGCCGTCGGGCTGGGGGACGCCCTCGACCTCGAACACGAGCGTCAACGCGGGGACCTGCGGCGGCACCGTGAGCCGCACCGTGGCAGGCCAGGTCGTCACCGTCACCCTGGGCAGCGGGTGCGCGCACGGCAACTCGTTCACCCTCACCTACACGGGCGTCACCGCGCCGACGACCGCAGGGAACGGCACGTTCACGACCGCGTCCCACAACGGATCGGGCGGCACCGCCACGGCGCTGACCGCGGGTAGCCCGGTCGTCGCCGCCGTCGCCGGGCCGCCGACGAAGGTCGTCTTCACGACGTCGCCGTCGACCACGACCGCCGGGACGGCCTTCGGGGCGACCGTCCAGGTCCAGGACGTCAACAACAACGTCGTGACGACCAGCACCGCGCCCGTCAGCCTCGCCATCGGCAACAACCCCGGTGGCGGCACGCTCTCGGGGACGACGAGCGTCAACGCCGTCAACGGCGTGGCGACGTTCTCGGGCCTGTCGATCGACAAGGCCGGCACCGGCTACACGCTGGTCGCATCGAGCGCCGGCCTGACCAACGGGACGAGCACCAGCTTCAACATCAACGCCGGCAGCCCGACCAAGCTGGCCATCACCTCGGTCAACGGTGGCGTCACGCCCGCCGAGGGCACCGCCTTCACCGTCACCATCCAGTCGCAGGACGCGCTCGGCAACGCCGCCAACGTGACGGCCAGCACGGGTGTCAGCCTCAGCGCGACCGGCAACGGCACCGCGAGCACCAGCGGCAGCATCCCGACGGGGAGCAGCACGATCGGCCTGTCGCTCACCTACACGAGCCTCGGCGCCTTCCCCGAGTCCGGGATCTCTCTCGTCGCGGCGCGGACCAGCGGCAACACGCTGACCAACGCGAGCACGACGATCACGGTCAACCCGCCCGTCTGCACGTCCTTCACGTTCCTCAACGCGCCGACGACGGTTCAGGCCGGCGTCGTGACGGGCGCCTTCACGGTTCAGGCAACCTCGTCGTTCGGGACGGCCTGCTCGGTCACCGCGCCCGTCTCGCTCTCGCAGGGGAGCGCGACGGGCACCTTCTCCAGTGACGCCGCGGGCACCACGCCGGTCACGTCCGTCCCGTGGACCGGCGGTACCGGTGCCGACGTCCCGGGCCCGCACCAGGCGACGTTCTACTACCGCGACACCGTCGCCGGCGCGCACACGCTCTCGGTGTCGTCGACCGGCCTCACGTCGAACTCGACGCCGCTGACCGTCACCGCCGGCCCGCCCGCGAAGCTCGCCTTCTCGTCGGTGCCGTCGAGCGTCTCGGCCGACAACACGTTCAGCGTCACCGTCCAGTCGCAGGACCAGTACGGCAACGTCAGCCCGGTGGCGAGCACGACGCCGGTCACCGTGGCGCTCGCATCGGGCACCGGCCCGCTCGGTGGCACACTCGCCGGGAGCATCGCCTCGGGTGCGAGCAGCGTGACCTTCTCGGGTCTCTCCGACCGCCGCGCCGAGGCGATCACGCTCAGCGCGACCGACACGAGCGGTGCGATCACGCCGCTCACGACCGCGACGAGCTCGTCGATCACGATCACGCCGGGTGTGTCGACGCACCTCGGCTTCGTGCAGCAACCGTCCGACTCCCTCGGCGGCTCGGCGATCACGCCCGCCGTCACCGTCCAGATCCTCGACCAGTGGAACAACCGGACCACGAGCACCGCGACGGTGACCCTGGGCATCGGCACGAACCCGTCGTCGGGCACGTTGACGGGCGGCTCGGCTGCCGCGGTCGGCGGCCTCGCGACCTTCGGCACCGCGACGATCGACAAGGCCGGCACCGGCTACACGCTGACCGCGTCGAGCACCGGTCTGACCGGCGACACGAGCTCGGCCTTCAACGTCGGCGTCGGCCCGGCGGCGAAGCTCGTCGTCACGACGCAGCCGACGAACACCGTCGCCGGCGTGGCGATCTCGCCCGCGGTCACGGTCCAGGTCCAGGACGCCGGCGGCAACCTGACCTCGGCGACCAACTCCATCGCGATGGCGATCAGCACGAACCCGGGCGGCGGCACCCTCTCGGGCACGACGCCGGTCGCCGCGGTCAACGGCGTCGCGACCTTCGGTGACCTGTCGATCAACAAGACGGGTACGGGGTACCGCCTCACGGCGTCGAGCACCGGGCTCACCTCGGCCACCACCAACACGTTCAACATCACGCCCGCCGCGCCGGCGCAGCTGGCGTTCACGACCCAGCCGGTGCCGTTCACCGGCACGGGTGCGGGCCCCGGCGTCGCCTTCGCGACGCAGCCGGTCGTGGCGATCCGCGACGCCTTCGGCAACCTCACGTCCGACACGAGCAGCGTCACGCTGGCGATCACGAGCGGAACCGGGACCGCGGGCGCCTTCGTGGCGTGCACCGCCAACCCGAAGGCCGCGGTCTCCGGGTCGGCGACGTTCGCGGGCTGTGCCGTCGACCGGGCCGGGACGAACTACACCCTCACGGCCACCGACGGCTCGCTGACGCCTGCGACCAGCAGCACCTTCACCATCAGTGCCTCCACGCTCTGGAACGTGACGCCGCTCAGCCTCACCGTGCGGCAGAACAAGACGTTCACGCAGCAGTTCTCCGTGCACGACGAGACCGGCGGGAGCTCGCGGTCCTGCATCTCGATCCCGACCACCGGCCTCACCGGCATCTCCGGGACCGTCGTCACGCAGCCGCACTCGGGAGCGAGCTGGGCCTTCAACCTGAGCGGTTCGACGATCCAGGTCTGGCGGAACTCCAGCAACTCGGCGGCGAACATGCAGCCGGGTGAGACGCTCGTCTTCAACGTGACCGCGACCGCGGGTTCGCCGGCCGCGACCACCCTCTGGAGCTCGCTCAACGCGTGGTCGGTCACGACCGGCTCGACGGCCTCCACGCTGTGCGCCACGAGTGGCTCGAGCTACACGCCGTCGCTCGCGTACACGGTCACGGCCAACAACGCCCCGGCGGCTCCGGCGCTCACAGCACCGGCCGACGCGGCGCTGACGAACGACAACACCCCGACCTTCACCTGGGCCGCGGCAGCCGACGCCGACAACGACACGCTCACCTACACCCTCCAGGTGGCGACGGACGCGGCGTTCAACAACCTCGTCTCCCTGACGCCGGGCGCGGGCAATCTGAGCGCCCTCACGTACACGCCGACGTCGACCCTCGCCGACGGCACCTACTACTGGCGGGTCCGCGCGGCCGACGACCTGACGTCGGGTGCGTTCAGTGCCCCGCGTCAGTTCACGGTCGACACCGCCCCGCCGGCCACGACCTCGATCAGCCGGTCCGACGCGTCGCCGACCAAGGCATCGACGCTGCACTGGACGGTCGCGTTCTCGAAGAGTGTGACGGGCGTCGACGCGAGCGACTTCGCGCTCGCGGCCTCAGGGCCCACCGGTGCCTCGATCAGCAACGTCTCGGGCTCGGGCTCGACCTACACGGTGACCGCCTCGGCCGGCACCGGTGAC
>DASRHL010000081.1:0-2128 GCA_035650535.1 Acidimicrobiia bacterium | reverse complement strand
CGGCGGCGGGACGACGGGCGGCGGCACCGGGGGCGGCGGGTCGACCAGCGGCGGATCCACCGGGGGCGGCGCCGGACAGAGCGACCCCGGAACGAGCCCGTCGGGCGGCGGCAGCAAGCACCCGACCCCCGGCGCCGGAGGCGGCTCGGGCGGGTCGACCGGTAGCGGCACCGGCGGCTCGGGCGGCGCGGGCACGGCCACCACGCCCGGCCGGCACACGGGGGGCGGCGTCGCCGGCTCCGCTCTCAACTCCGGAAACGACAGCCCGTCGTCGGTGCCGATCCCGCTGATCGTCCTGGGCGGGCTCGCGGGCCTGCTGATGGCGGCCGGAGCGGCCGGTTTCGCCGCTCGGCGGCTCCGGACACGGCGGACGCAGCTCGCCGCGGTCTCGCAGGCGCGGAACGCGCCGCCCCCGCCCGAGTAGCGCGCAAAAGCGCCGCAAACAGGGGAAATGCCGTGCCGTCCGACGGCCTCCCTAACCTGCCTAGTCCCCGCGCGGGGAGCCCGGCAACCAGCGGTTACTCTTGGGAGGACGAGGATGGCGACGAAGACGGGTCAGCTCCACGACGCAGCGACCGACGAGGTGGTGAACGTCGTCGTCGACGGCGAGAAGACCGACGGCGTCTCGCGCTACTTCACGATCCCGGGACGCGACCCGTTCGACGAGATCGAGTGGGAGCTCCGGCACGCGCTGATCCCCGGCAAGGGCGAGCCGGCGTTCGAGCAGCGCGACGTCGAGTTCCCCAAGTTCTGGTCGCAGACGGCGACCAACATCGTCGCGCAGAAGTACTTCCGCGGGCAGCTCGGGTCGCCGGAGCGGGAGTCGAGCGTCCGCCAGATGATCGGCCGCGTCGTCGGAACGATCGGCGCCTGGGGTCGCGACGGCGGCTACTTCGCCGACGATGACGAGGCCGACACGTTCGAGGCCGAGCTGAAGGCGATCCTCGTCAACCAGTACGCGTCCTTCAACTCGCCCGTGTGGTTCAACGTCGGCTTCGAGGAGAAGCCGCAGTGCTCTGCGTGCTTCATCCTCTCCGTCGACGACTCGATGGACTCGATCCTCGACTGGATCCGCCGCGAAGGCATCATCTTCCGGGGCGGCTCCGGCTCCGGCGCCAACCTGTCGAAGCTGCGCTCGTCGAAGGAGCAGCTGTCGAAGGGCGGCTATGCGTCCGGTCCGGTCTCGTTCATGCGAGGCGCCGACGCGTCGGCCGGCACGATCAAGTCGGGCGGCAAGACGCGGCGCGCCGCGAAGATGGTCGTCCTCGACGTCGACCATCCGGACATCGAGGAGTTCATCTGGTGCAAGGCGAAAGAGGAGGAGAAGGCGCGCGTCCTCGAGGCGGCCGGGTACGACATGTCGCTGGACTCGGCCGACTGGCACTCGATCCAGTACCAGAACGCCAACAACTCGGTCCGCGTGACCGACGCGTTCATGGACGCGGTCGAGAGCGGCGGCGACTGGAACCTCACCGCCCGCACCGACGGCACCGTCGTCCAGACCGTCTCCGCGCGGGGGCTGCTCCGCCAGATCGCGGAGGCCGCGTGGAGGTGCGCCGACCCCGGCGTGCAGTACGACACGACGATCAACGCCTGGCACACGTGCCCGAACACGGGCCGGATCAACGCTTCGAACCCGTGCTCGGAGTACATGCACCTCGACGACTCCGCGTGCAACCTCGCGTCGCTGAACCTGATGAAGTTCCGGCGCGAGGACGGCGAGTTCGACGTCGAGGCGTTCGAGCACGCCGTCGACACCGTCTTCCTCGCGCAGGAGATCATCGTCGGCTACTCCTCGTACCCGACGCCGGAGATCGAGGCGAACGCGAAGCGCTACCGCGAGCTCGGTCTCGGCTACGCGAACCTCGGCGCGCTGCTGATGGCCCGAGGCCTGCCCTACGACTCGGACGAGGGCCGCGCGTACGCGGCGGCGATCACGGCGCTGATGACCGGTCGCGCCTACCGCAAGTCGGCCGAGATCGCAGCGCGGATGGGCCCGTTCGACGGGTACCGCCGGAACGCAGCCGCGATGCTCGGCGTGATCGCGAAGCACCGTGCCGCGGTCGGCAACATCCAGCACGCCGAGTCGGTCCCCGGCGAGCTGCTCGACGCGGCCCGGAAGGCGTGG